>DATLPT010000070.1:0-11620 GCA_035535635.1 Lapillicoccus sp.
TGTGGGGTCTGCTGCCGGCACCCCCTCGGACGCCCGAGCTGCTCGTGCCTCGGGACTTCGCCGCCCGTCCCCCGCGCGGAACCATTGTGAGACGGAGCCGCCATCTAGATGACCGTGTCGACCAGCTGTGGTGGCCGTGGGTGACCACCGTCGAGGACACCATCTTGGATATCGCTGAGGCTGCCACCGTCGACCACCTGTTCGCGCTTCTCGGCCGAGCCTTCCAACGCCAGCGGACTTCAGAGACGGTGGTCCTGGCCAGACTCGCGGCCCGGGCCCGGCATCCGCGCCGGGGCCTCCTGATGGAGGTTCTGGGCGACGTGGCTGGTGGCGCGGAGAGTGCGATGGAACTGCGCTATCTCCGGGACGTCGAGCGGGCGCATGGACTGCCCCGCGGCCAATGGCAGCACGCTTCGGCACCTGGGCGGCCGGAGCGCCACGACGTCGCCTACGTCGAGCAACGAGTTCTCGTCGAGCTGGACGGCCGGCTGGGCCATGAGGGCCCGGCCGCGCGACTTCATGATGGACGCCGGGACCGGCGGAGCGCGAGACGGGGCTGGCTCACCATGCGGGCCTTCTGGCCCGACGTGGCGGGCACGCCCTGCGTACTGGCCGAGGAGGTCGCGACCGTGCTCCAAACCAGAGGCTGGCGTGATTCGGAACGTCGCTGTCGCCGTCGAGCATGCACCGTGCCAGTCGTTTCCAGCGCAAGGCGGTGACAACTACCCCTGGGAGGGGGTGGTTCTCACCGCCTTGCCTCCCGGGCGAGGCGAGAGATGCCGGCGTCAGCCGTGCGCCTCACTCAGGTCGGCCGCGTCGATGACGTCACGGAGGAACCCGCGCATCCGGAGGAACTCCCCGAGCGACGCCTCGTGCTCGGCGCACGCCAGCCACACCTTACGGCGGGCCTCGTCGTGGAGCTTCGGGTTGTTCCAGAGCAGGGCCCGCGTCGCCTCGTTGCGGCACCCCTTCGCGCTGCAGACGAGCTCGGCCGCGACCAAACCGAGGGCCTCAGCTGTCGACGACGCGGCCGTGGATGGTGCGGTCCTCGTCGTCCACCCGCGACGCCGGCAGGGCCGCGGGCGGTCCGTGGTCGACAGGCGCCACGGCCTCGCCCGACCGCGGTCCCACCGCGTTGGCCATGACCACGGCGATGTAGGGCAGCACCACGGCCAGCGCCACGAACGTCCACCGCACCCAGCCCTCGGTGAACAGGGCTAGCGCCCCGCACACGACCCGGATCCCCATGGTCAAGAGGTACCGCCGGACCCGGTGTCCCTGGTCGTCCGCCGCCGACACGGGGGCGCTGGTAACGGACTGAATCTCCCGTGCGGTCGAGGGGCGCGAGGGGGCCCGCTTGGGCTGCTGCCCGTCCTCACCGCGACTCACCACCTCACTCTACGTCCGGCATCCGACCGCCGCCTTGGGGTGTGTCACGCGCCGCACTGCACGTCCAACCCGAGGTTCGCTAGCGTTCGGGGCGACACCTGTCCGCCTGCCGACCCCGACGGAGCCTCGATGACGCAGTCCGACGACACCGCCCTCAGGAACGTCCTCGTCACCGGCGGCAACCGGGGCATCGGTCTAGCGATCGCCCGGGCCTTCGCCGAGGCCGGTGACCACGTCGTCATCACCAACCGCAAGGGCGTGGCCCCGGAGGGGCTCGAGGCCGTCCAGTGCGAGGTCACCGACACCGACTCCGTCAACTCAGCCTTCGACGAGGCCGAGCAGATCCTCGGCGGACCGGTCGAGGTCCTCGTCGCGAACGCCGGCATCACCCGTGACACCCTGCTCATGCGGATGAGCGACGAGGAGTTCGACGAGGTCATCTCCACCAACCTCGCCGGCGCCTTCAAGTGCGCCCGACGGGCGAGCAAGGGCATGATCCGGCTGCGTCGCGGCCGAATCGTCCTGATTTCTAGCGTCGTCGGCCTCTACGGCGCGCCAGGCCAGGCGAACTACGCCGCCAGCAAGTCCGGGCTCGTAGGTCTGGCCCGCGCGATCACCCGGGAGCTGGGTGGCCGTGGCATCACCGCCAACGTCGTCGCGCCCGGCTTCATCGACACGGACATGACGCAGGCGCTGCCCGACAAGGTCCGCGACTCCTACCTCGCCGCGATCCCGGCGGGCCGGTTCGGGGACGCACACGAGGTCGCCGCGGCGGTGCGGTTCGTCGCGAGTCCGGGGGCGGCATACATCAGCGGGGCCGTGATCCCCGTCGACGGCGGAGTGGGAATGGGGCACTGACATGGGCATCCTCGACGGCAAGAAGCTGCTGATCACCGGCGTCCTCATGGACTCCTCGATCGCCTTCCACGTGGCGAAGATCGCGCAGGAGGAGGGAGCCGAGGTGGTGCTGACGTCCTTCGGCCGCACCATGAAGATCACCCAGACCATCTCGCGTCGGCTGCCGAGCGCGCCGCCCGTCGTCGAGCTCGACGTCACGAACGAGGAGCACCTCGACAGCCTCGCCGACCGCCTCAAAGAGCATGTCGACGGCCTGGACGGAGTGCTCCATTCGATCGGGTTCGCACCGCAGGGCGCCTTCGAGTTCATGACCGGCACCTGGGAGGACGCGTCGACTGCGCTGCGCGCGTCCGCCTACTCGCTCAAGGCCCTGGCGGTCGCGGCCCTGCCCTTGATGGAGAACGGCGGCAGCATCGTCGGGCTCACCTTCGACGCCAAGTTCGCGTGGCCGGTCTACGACTGGATGGGCGTGGCCAAGGCGGCGTTCGAGTCGACGAACCGTTACTTGGCCCGCGACCTCGGCCCTCGCGACATCCGCGCGAACCTCGTCGCCGCCGGTCCGATCCGGACGACCGCGGCGAAGTCGATCCCGGGTTTCGAGCGGTTCGAGGAGGTCTGGGACGAGCGGGCCCCCTTGGGCTGGAACGTCAACGACCCGGTGCCCGCGGCCATGGCCTGTGCCGCGCTGCTGTCCGACTGGTTCCCCGCCACCACCGGCGAGATCGTCCACGTCGACGGCGGCGTTCACGCGATGGGACAGTGAGCGACCTCGTCGAGGTTCGTGAGGTACGCGTCCTCGACGGTCCGAACCTCTACTTCGCCCGACCCGCCGTCAAAGTCTCACTGCGGCTGCCCGGGTACCTGGCCCTCGAGCGCCGGTATGCGTCGGAGCTCGCCGAGCGCTGTGGGCTGCGCTCGCCACGTCCGGGTCAGCCGAACACCGCGCAACGCCAACGATTCGTGATGAGGTTGGCCGCTCACCTGATGCGGCGGGTGGTTGCGGCGGTGGGGCCGAAGCGGATCACCGTCCGCACCCGTCCGGGCGGCTCGGTGGACGAGATCGTCGTGGCCATTCCGTGGCGGCACCGGAACTGGGGCCGCCTGGCTGGCGAGGCTCTTGCCCCGGTGCTGGAGGCGCTCCTCGGTGACGCCGGCACGCATACCGAGTCCGTGGACCGGACCGTCGCCGACGCCGCCGAGCGGATCCGCGTCGAGGAGCCCGGCGCGCCCTCGCCGGTCGGCCTCGCCTCCATGCCGGTCGTCTCCATCACCGGCACGAACGGCAAGACCACGACGACCCGCCTCGTCGCCCACCTCGCCATGACCGCCGGCAGGAAGACGGCATGGAGCTCCACGTCCGGAGTCGTCGTCATGGGGGAGACCGTCGACGAGGGCGACTTCTCCGGCCCGGCCGGGACCCGCGAGGTGCTCGCCACACCCGGTCTGGAGATCGGGGTCCTCGAGACCGCTCGAGGCGGGATGTTGCTGCGCGGCATGGGAGTAGCGGCCAACGACGTCAGCGTCGTCACCAACGTGACGGCCGACCACCTGGGTCAGCAGGGCATTGAGACCCTGGACCAGCTGGCTGAGGTCAAGGCCATCGTCACGACAGTCACCAAGCCCGACGGCTGGGTCGTCCTCAACGGGGAGGACCCCCGGGTGTGGGCGATGCGCCACCGGATCCGGGCTCGGCCGTGGGCGTTCAGCGTCGACCCGAACGCGCCGGCCCTGCGCGAGTCGATCACCGCCGGCGGCCGGGCGATCACGGTCCTCGACGGTGACATCGTGGTCCTGACACCGGGAGCCGACCCCGACCGCCTGGTGCGCATCGTCGACGTTCCGGTGACGCTGGCCGGCCTGTCGCGCCACAACACCGCCAACGCGCTGGCCGCCACGGCTGCGGCTCTGGGCCTGGGGCTGTCCCGCCCGGCGGTGGTCGAGGGATTGCGGACGTTCGCTCCCGACCCGGTTCTCAACGAGGGCCGGCTCAACACCTACTCGTTGCCGCTCGAGGACGGCGGCCGGGCGACGGTCATTCTCGACCTCGCCCACAACGAGGCCGGGCTCGAGGCGCTGCTCGAGGTCGCGCGAGGACTGGCCGCGCCGGGAGCACGGGTCCACCTCGGCCTCGGCGGCACGGGGGACCGTTCGGACGAGGCGATCCAGGCCCTCGGCGAGATCGCCGGCAAGGGCGCCGACCACATCGTCGTCGCGCACAAGCCGAAATACCTACGGGGCCGCACCATCGCCGAGGTCGACCAGCACCTGCGCGCCGGGCTGGCCCGGGTCGGCATCGGCGAGGTCGAGTCCTACGGCACCGAGGTCGAGGGACTTCTGGCCGTCGTCCCCACTCTGGCCGGCGGAGACGTCCTGGCCTTCATGTGCCACGACTCGCAGGTGGCCCTCCGCGCCTGGCTCGCCGACCATGGGGGAACCGTCGACGATCCTCAGACCATCCGGCGCAAGGTCGTCGCCGCACGCGGCGAGCACGAGCTGGAGGCGGAGATCGCGGCGCTCTGGTCGATGGCGGACGACGCGGCCCGCGTCGCGACGGCGGACCGGCTGGTGTCCCAGCACCCCGGGGACGAGCGCCTGGTGTTCGAGCTGGCCGGCGCATACGACGCCGCGGGTGATCCCGGCCGGGCGATCGGGCTCTACCGGAGCGCCCTTGAGGCCGGTCTTCGGGAGCCGTACCGGCACCGCGCGCAGATCCAGGCGGCGTCGACGCTGCGGAACCTCGGCGACCACGAGGGTGCCCTCCGGCTGCTCGACGACGTCGACGTCACCCACCCGGGAAACGTTGCGGCAGCAGCGTTCCGGGCCCTGGTGCTCGTCGATGCGGGGCGCGCAGTCGACGCCGCTGCGGACCTCGTCGACGCCCTCATCGACCGGGCGGCCGATGAGGACGCGGTCGCCTATCGGCGTTCGCTGAAGAGGTATGCGGGGGAGCTGCGGGCGGGCATCCGTTCACCCAGGAGCCCGGCGTGAACATTGCTGGGCCAGCGCTCGGAAAGCCGCGCGCCGCGGGACCATTGGTTGGCTTCGCCGTGAGGGCGGTCTGCGGCGGCCGAGTAGCCTCACCGCGGTGAGCACTTCCCCGAGCGGGCGCGGCGCCCTCGACGAGATGGCCCGCCGGGTCATCGACGGCAACACCTACATGGTTCTCGGGACGCTCGACCCGGACGGGCAGCCGCGGCTCTCGCCCGTTTTCTACACTGCGGCGCGGTACCGGGACTTCTACTGGGTGTCGGTCCCGGAGTCCCACCATTCACGCAACGTCGCGGAGCGGGCAGAGGTCCGCTTGGTCATCTTCGACTCGCAGCTGCCGCCCGGCGAGGGGGAGGCGGTCTACATCACGGCAACTGCACAGGAAGTCCCTCAGGAGAACCTGCCAGAGCTGGTCGGCGAGGCGTTCCGGACCGACGCCGGCACTCAGTTCTCACTGGAGGAGCTCACCGGTGACGCCCGGCTCCGCCTCTACATCGCCCGAGCCACCGCATACGAGGTCCACGTCCGCGGTCGCCATCCGACCCACGGCCGCGGCTACGACTCACGGCAGGAGGCGGACCCCACGGCGTGACTCACGCCGGGGCCGGCTGGGAGCTCTCCGCCTCCTCAGCAGCGTCCTGTTCAGCGGCCAGCGCCTCGACCTCGGCCTCCTGGCCGTGCGCCTCGGCGTCCCGGACGAGGACGGCCGGGTCGAGGTCCGGGTCGCCGACCAGCTCGCTCGCGTGCGACCCGGCCTGTGCGCTGTTCGTGCGGTTCTCCAGCTCGGCCACGACTTGGGCGTGCTTGTCGACGCACATGACGACGAGGTCACCCGGGTTGCTGCGCGCCATGACGTGGTTCACGGCGTCGATCTCGTTGAGGACGATCTCGACCTGCCGGCAGCGAGCGCCCTCGGCCATGGCCGCCCGGACTCCTTGGGCGATGAGGTCGGCCGTCTCGCCGCGCCGGCGACCGCGCAGTCGGTCGTCCTCGCGGATGACGAGTACGTCGAAGTGCTGCGCCGCGACCGAACCCAGCTCGCGCATGTCATCGTCGCGGCGGTCGCCGGCTGCCCCGATCATCCCGATGCGGGACGCCTTGGCCAGATCCTGACGGCCCGCGCTCTGCGCGGTGTACGTCTCGACGAAGTCGCCGATGGCGCGCATGCCCGCCGCGTTGTGGCAGTAGTCGATGAACACCTCGACATTGCCGACGTCGACGAGGTTCATCCGGCCAGGAGACAGGTAGTAGTTCGTCGTGAACGTCCGCAGGCCCTGGCGGATGTCGTGCAGCGGAGCGCCAGCCGCGAACGCGGCGCCGGTCGCGGCCAGCGCGTTGGCGACGTTGAACCGCGCAGCGCCGCCGAAGGTCGAGGGCAGCAGGTGCGTCCAGGCCAGCTGCATGCTGCGCCGGCCGTGCTTGATGACGATCATGTCGCCGCGCTCGGTCTGCTCGAGGACCACGGCCCGGCCGCCGCGGCGGCAGTGCCGCTCGATGAACTCGCGCGCCTCGGTCCCCGGGTATTCCAGTGAGAACCACACGACGTCGCCACTGCACCGCCGCCGCATCTCGCGGACCAGCGGGTCGTCGCAGTTCAGCACTGCGAAACCGTTGCGCGGCACCGCTTCCACGATGACCGCCTTGACCGCGGCCAGCTGCTGCAGGGTGTCGATCCCGCCCAGTCCCAGATGGTCGGGCGCGATGTTGGTCACTACGGCCACGTCGTTGCGGTCATAGCCCAGCCCCTCGCGCAGGATTCCGCCGCGCGCGACCTCCATGACCGCGAAGTCGACACGTGGGTTCTGCAGCACCATCCGGGCCGACTTCGGACCCGACGCGTCGGCCTTGATGACGAGGCGCTCGTCGATGACGACGCCGTCCGTCGACGTCATGCCGACCTTGCGGCCCAGGCCCTTGAAGATGTGCGCGATCATCCCCGCGGTCGTGGTCTTCCCGTTGGTACCGGTCACCGCGACGATCGGCACCCGCGACGGCGCTCCGGGTGGAAACAGAAGATCGACAACGGGTTTCGCGATGAACTGTGGCACGCCGACCGTCGGATGGGTGTGCATCCGGAACCCCGGAGCGGCGTTGACCTCGACGATCGCGCCACCGGTCTCTCGCACCGGTGAAGCGATGTCAGGACAGATGAAATCGATGCCGGCGACGTCGAGACCGACCATCCGGGCTGCTTCCTCGGCGATCTCGACGTTGTCAGGGTGGGCGTCGAAGGTCCGGTCGACCGAGATGCCGCCGGTCGACATGTTGCCGGTGAGGGCGAGCTTCACCATCTCGCCGGGCGGTGGCACGGACGCCACGCTGTAGCCCTGCCCGACCAGGACCTCCTCGGCGTTGGCGTCGAGCTTGATCTTGGTCAGGACCTTCTCGTGGCCGACGCCCCGGCGTGGGTCGGTGTTGGTGATCTCGACGAGCTCCGACAAGGTATGCGAGCCGTCGCCGACGACGTGGGCCGGCACCCGCTCCGCGATGGCCTGCATCCGGCCGCCGACGATGAGGCACCGGTAGTCCCGACCCGTGACGAACGACTCGACGATGACCGTTCCCCGGCGGGACTCGGCGCGCGCGATCTCGAAGGCCTTCTGAACCTCGCCCGGTGACTGGAGATCCAGGCATACCCCTCGTCCGTGGTTCCCGTCGAGCGGCTTGACCACCACCGGGTAGCCGACCCGCTCCGCGGCATCGACCGCTCCCTCCGGAGTGCGGACCGAGGACTGGCGCGGGACCGGGAGGCCGGCCGAGCCCAGCAGCGACGCGGTGAGGTCCTTGTCGCTGGCGATATCCACGGCCAGAGCCGACGTCTTGGAGGTCATCGTCGCGCGAATGCGCTGCTGGTGAACGCCTTGCCCGAGCTGGACGAGCGAGGCGTTGTTGAGCCGGATCCAGGGGATGTCACGGCTGACCGCCTCCTCGACGATGGCCGCCGTCGAAGGCCCGAACGCGGTGCGTTCGGCGAGGCGGATGAACTCGTCGAGCGCCTCGTCGAAGGCGAAGCCCTCTTCGTGCTGGACCAGGTCGTTGACAGTCCGGACCGCGAGCCGGCCGGCGGCCAGGCCGACGGTCTCGTCGATGTAGCCGTAGATGACGTTGTACCGGCCGGGATGGCCCTTGACGCCGCGGGTCTTGCCGCGCGACTGGTAGTGGCCTGCCTCGGTCTCGAGCTGCAGCGCGATGTGCTCGGCGACGTGTCCCATCCACGTTCCCTCGCGGAGCCGCTCGACGAACCCGCCGGCGTGACCGCGCGAGCAGTGGTGCCGTCTCAGGCCGGGAAGCAGCTCGACGAGCCGGTCGGCGAAGCCGGGAATCGTGTCACTCGGGTACCCCTCGAGGACGCCGAGGTCGAGGACGAGGTGGATCGCCTTCTCGTACGACCAGAAGTTCGGACCGCGATAGATCCGGGACTCGACGATCGTGAGGTCGGGGGAGAGGGGGCCGGTCGGCGTAGGGCGCTCGGCGGCCAACGGTTCCTCCTCGGCTCGGACGATGCTCGGCGGCGTATGCGCGGGCGTCAGGTCTCGGCTCGGCGCGCCGCGGTGAGGGTCGGCGCGGCGCGGTCCTTCGCGCTCGCCACCGCGACTTCGATGTCGGGATGGCGCTCGACGAACCGCGTCAGCGTGACGCTGCGCAGGTCGAAGGTAGCGCCCGTGGGCAGCGAGTGCACCACTGCTCCGGACACGAGGAGCGGCGCCCCCCGGCGGGCGTCCGGGGCGTCCGTCACCGCATGGCGCGCGTCGAGCACGAAGACGCCTCCCGTGCCGACGATCGTCATGACGTGGCCGTCGCGGATCTCGACGGCGGTGTTCTCGTCGATGCCGACGCCGAGGAGGTTGGGGGAGTTGGCGACGATCGACATCAGCCGGCCGTACCGGCCCCGCTGGTCGAAGTGCTGGTCGACGATGACGTCTTCGAGCAGGCCCAGCCCCGCGGTGAGCTGGCTGGACCGCTGCCGTGGGGTCAGGCCCTCGTCCCCGAGCGAGATCATGAACCGGCTCATGATCGAGGCGCCGGCACTGGTTCCGGCGATCACCACGCCCCGCTGGTAGGCGTCGACGATCGCGTTCCCGACGGGGGTGCCGACGAGGAACTGGCTCAGCTTCAGCTGGCTCCCGCCACCGATGAACACGGCGGTGGCGTTCTCGAACCGGGCCACGAGCTCCGGGTCGTGCGCGTCCGCCCGGCTCCCGGCGTGGACGACCCGGATGTCGGGACCGGCCCGCAGCCGGGTGAAGACGCGGCTGTACGTGTCGACGACCTCGTCGACGAAGGACGAGGCCGTCGGGATGAGCACGATGCGCGACGAACGGCCGCCGGCGAGTCGGACGAACCGTTTGAGCACTACCGATCGGCCGAGCTTGTCCTCGGTGCCGCCGATGATGAGGAGGGTCCGGCGCGGCGGCTCGTGCGGCGGGGAGCCCGGGGTCAGCCGCTGCACCATGGCCCCACCTTAGGAGCCGCTCCGCGCGGCCGGAGTGACCGCCGTCGCCCCACGACGTTGGGCTCGCCCGCCGCTCGCCAGGTCGGGCGCCTCAGCGGTTGACGTCGTCCCGCCAGGCCACCAGCTCCCGCACCTTGTCGAGGTCGCCGTAGCGCTCCCCGGACAGTCCGATCGTGAACAGCCGGGTGCCCACGTCATAGAGGGCTTGGGCGTTGGTGGAGTAGCTGGCGACCTGTTCCGCATACCGTCCCGGACTGGGCGCGACTCCGGCCGACCGCGTGATCGCCTCCGGGTCGCGACCGACCCGCGCGCACCACTCGTCGAGCACCTCGTGCTTGCGCGCGATGGTCGTGGGGTTGCCGAACGAGTGCCAGATCGTGGCGTGCTCGGCCACGATCCGCAGCGTCTTCCGCTCACCGCCACCGCCGATGAGGATCGGGATATGCCGCGTCGGCGGCGGGTTCAGGCGTGTCCACCGGTCCTTGATGACCGCCAGGTCTTGCTCGAGGGCGTCCAGCCGGCCGCCGGCCGTACCGAACTCATAGCCGTACTCGTCGAAGTCCCGCTCGAACCAACCCGACCCGATCCCCAGGATCAGCCGGCCTTCCCCGGCCCGGGCGCTGATGTGGTCGACCGTCCGGGCCATGTCGGCGAGCAGGTTCGCATTGCGGTATGCGGAACAGGTCACCAGCGCGCCGATCTCCACCCGTTCCGTGGCCTCCGCCCACGCGCCGAGCATCGACCAGCATTCGAAGTGCCGCCCGTCCGGGTCGCCGTTCAGCGGGAAGAAGTGGTCCCAGTTGAAGATCACGTCGACGCCGATGTCCTCCAGCGTCGCGCAGAGCCGGCGGATGTCGGCGTACTCGGCGTGCTGCGGCTGGATCTGGACGGCGACGCGCGCGGGGGCAGCAGGCATACCGGGCATCTTGACGTATGCCCGCCAGCGGGGCTCGGCGGGTCAGGGCGCGACGACGGAGTCGCGAGGCACGACGACGACGCCGTTCTCACTCACGTGGAAGCCGCGGGCCCGGTCGTGGTCGTGATCGATCCCGATCATGGCGTGCTCCTGGATCACGCTGTACTTGTCGATGATCGCCCGGCGGATCGTCGCGTACCGGCCGATCTCCACCGCGTCGAGGATCACGCTGTCGACGATCGTCGCGTAGCTGTGCACCTTGACCCTCGGTGCGAGCACCGACCCGGTGACCTGCGCCCCGGAGATGACACAGCCGGAGGACACCGACGAGTTCAACGCCTCGCCTACCCGGTCCCCGTGGCCGTGGACGAACTTCGCCGGCGGCAGGTAACCCGTGGTGGTGTAGATGGGCCACTCGTAGTTGTAGAGGTTGAAGACCGGGTGGATGGAGATGAGGTCCATGTTGGCCTCGAAGTACGCGTCGATGGTCCCGACGTCGCGCCAGTAGCCGCGGTCACGATCCGTGTTGCCCGGGACGTCGTTGTTCTTGAAGTCGTAGACGTAGCCAGTGCCCTCGTTGACGAAGGCCGGCACGATGTCACCGCCCATGTCGTGCTTGGTGTCCGCCAGGTCGTGGTCCTTGGTCACGGCGTCGACGAGCACGTCGGCGTCGAAGACGTAGTTGCCCATCGAGGCCAGCACCTCGTGCGGTGCGTCCGGCAGGCCCTTGGCGTCCTTGGGCTTCTCGAGGAACTGGCCGATCTTGCGCGAGTCGCTGCCGTCGACCTCGATGACGCCGAACTGGTCGGCGAGCGAGATGGGCTGGCGGATCGCCGCTACGGTCACACCGGCGCCGGTCTCCTGGTGTTGCTCGACCATTTGCGAGAAGTCCATGCGGTAGACGTGGTCCGCGCCCACGACGACGACGATGTCGGGGTGCTCGTCGTGGATCAGGTTGAGGCTTTGGAAGATCGCGTCCGCGCTGCCGAGATACCAGTCCTTGCCGACCCGCTGCT
>DATLPT010000071.1:0-10346 GCA_035535635.1 Lapillicoccus sp.
ATCGCAGTCTCCCTCGGCAGCGACGGTCGTGGTGCTGCACACTCCTGAATGACCACAACGCCACCAGCGATGGCAACTGCGGGGCCGTCACGGTGGACCAGCTCCGGACCCAACGACGCCGGCTTCGAGAAGGACGTAGGACACCGTGATCACCGACACCAAGCCCACCGTCATCTTGCGGCCGTCGCCGCAGAAGGCGAACCGGATCTTTACCGCGCAGAGCCTCGAAACACTGCACGAGCGGTACACCGTCGTCGACCTCGAGGGCGACGCCCGGACTGAGCCCTTTGACGAGTTCTTACCTTCGGCCTTCGCGATCATCGGCCAGCCTGAACTGGATCGCGAACGCCTACAGCGGGCGGCCAGACTGCGTGTGGTGTGCAACGTGGAGGGAAACTTCTTCCCGAACATGGACTACGAGACCTGCTACGAGCAAGGCATCTACGTCCTGGGCTGCGGTCCCGCCTACGCGCAGGCGGTCGCGGAGATGGCGCTCGGCCTGGCTTTGGACATCGCCCGTGGCATCAGCCGGGAGGACCGCGCCTTCCGCCACGGCACCGAGCACTACGTCGCCGACGGGAACGAGGAGTCGCTGCTGCTCTCCGGTTCGACGATCGGCCTGCTCGGCTACGGCAACCTCGGCCGCGCACTGCACCGACTGATCACACCATTCAGTGCTCACATTCGCGTTCACGACCCTTGGCTGCCCGACGCCGTGCTGCAGCAAGCGGGCCTGCACCCGGCCGGCCTGGACGAGGTGATCAGCGAGAGCCAATTCCTGTTCGTCCTCGCCACAGTCACCGAGGAGAGCGAGCACCTGCTCGGCGCCCGCGAACTGGACCTGGTTCCTCTCGGCGGGCGCCTCATTTTGGTGAGCCGGGCCGCTGTCGCCGATTTTGAGGCGCTCTATGAGAGCGTCCGCGACGGCCGGTTCGTCGCCGCCATCGACGTCTGGCCTGATGAGCCGATGCCGGTCGACTCGCCGTTCCGGTCGCTCGACGGGCTGGTCTTCTCCGGACATCGGGCCGGCGGGATCCCGCAGGCCTTCACGGAGATTGGGGAGATGGTCCTCGACGACCTGGCCCAGATCCAACGTGGGCTGCCGCCGGCCCGCATGCAGGTGGCCGCCCGCGAACTCGTCGGCCGCTACCGCAACCGTCCAGCATCGTGAGCCTCGAGATCGCTTGCCAGGCGCTCCTCTTCGACGCCGACGGTGTCCTCGTCGACTCCGACGACAGCGTGACAGTGTCGTGGACCCGCTGGGCCGAACGCTGGGACCTCGATCCGGTCGGCGTCCTCCCGATGGTGCACGGGCGGCGCTCGGTCGACACCGTGACCCTGCTGATCGACCCCGCCCGCCGAACCCAGGCCTTGGCGGATATCGACCGCTACGAGATCGAGGACGCCGCCGCTGTGCCCGCCTGCCCCGGGGCCACCGAGCTGCTCACCTCACTGCCGCTCGGCGCGTGGGCGGTCGTCACCTCGGGAACGCGTGCCCTCGCGACCGCGCGACTGGCGGCGGCGGGCCTACCGGCTCCGCAGGTCCTCGTCACCGCCGACGACGTCCCGCGGGGAAAACCCGACCCGGCCGGCTACCTGCGCGCCGCTCAGGCGTTGGGCCGCCCACCCCAGGAATGCGTGGTGCTGGAGGACAGCCCCGCCGGCGTAGCGGCCGGTAGGGCAGCAGGCGCGTCGGTCGTAGGGGTCACCCGGCGGGCGTTGGACAGCGGGGCGGCCATCGTGGTCAGGGACCTGTCCTACTTGAGCTGGACCAATGCCACCCTGCAGATCCCTGCGGCCGTCCTCGTGCGCGAGTGAATACCCGAGATCCGGGCAACCCTTCCCTGACAACCGTCCTCATCGTTATGTCGATCACGAAAGTCCGGTGAACCTCCAATGATGGATGTCGACCCCCTCCTGTCCGAGCTGACTGTTGCCGAGAAGGCGTCGCTGACGTCGGGATCGTCGTTCTGGTACACCGCGGCGGTGGAGCGGCTGGGGATCCCGCGCATCATGGTGTCGGACGGTCCCCACGGCTTGCGGGCGCAGCCAGGTGAGGGAGACCACGTGGGCCTAGGGGGGAGCCTGCCGGCGACGTGCTTCCCCACCGCCTCCGCGGTCGCGTCCACGTGGAACCCCGACCTGCTCAACCGGATCGGTCAGGCACTGGCTCAGGAGGCCCGCGCCTGCAATCTGTCGGTGATCCTCGGCCCCGGAATCAACATGAAACGGTCCCCCTTGTGCGGCCGGAACTTCGAGTACTTCTCAGAGGACCCCTTCCTGGCCGGAGAGCTGGCCGTCGGGATCGTCGACGGCATCCAGTCGCGCGGGGTCGGCACCTCGGTCAAGCACTATGCCGCCAACAACCAGGAGACCGATCGGCTCCGCGTGGACGCCCAGGTGGACGAGCGCACACTGCGGGAGATCTACCTGCCCGCCTTCGAACGGGTCGTCACCGCTTCGCGGCCGTGGACGATCATGTGCTCCTACAACAAGGTCAACGGAACGTCGGCCTCGGAGAACAGCTGGCTGCTGCAAACCGTGCTGCGCGACGAGTTCGGCTTCGAAGGCCTCGTCGTCTCGGACTGGGGTGCGGTCTACCACCGCGTCCCCGCCGTACTGGCCGGCCTAGACCTCGAGATGCCGCCGGCCCTGGGTCGCAGCCCAGAGGCGGTTGTCGCGGCGGTGGAGTCCGGCGAGCTATCCACGGACGTCCTCGACGCCCGGGTGCGCAAGGTCCTCGAGCTGGTGGCCAAGGGTATGCCGGTCCTCGGCGTCGACGAGTCGTACGACGCCGAGGCGCACCACGCCCTGGCCCGCGAGGCGGCCGCCGAGTCGGTGGTGCTGCTGAAGAACGGCGGCATTCTTCCGTTGCCGTCCGACGCCAGCATCGCTGTCATCGGTGAGTTCGCGCGGACGCCCCGGTTCCAAGGCGCGGGATCGTCGCAGGTGAACCCGACCCGCGTTGACGTGCTCCTGGACGCGCTTAAAGCGGTCCACGGGGACGTGCCGTTCGCCGCCGGCTACGGCATCGGCGAGACGGCGAACGACGAGGCGCTGCTTGCCGAAGCGAAAGACGTGGCCGCCTCCGCCGACACCGTGGTCATGGTCATCGGTCTGCCTGGAGCCGACGAGTCCGAAGGCTTCGACCGGACGCACATGGACCTACCAGCTAACCAGCTAACCGCCCTGAAGTCCGTGGCGGCGGCCAATCCCAACGTCGTCGTTGTGCTGGTCAACGGCTCGACCGTCGTCCTGGGTGACGTCACGCCGCACGCCAAGGCGCTGGTCGAGGCGTGGCTCGGCGGTCAGGCCGCCGGCGGGGCGATCGCCGATGTGCTGACGGGTGAAGTCAACCCCAGCGGACGGCTGGCCGAGAGCATCCCCCACCGCCTCGAGGACAACTCGTCCTACTTCAACTTCCCCGGCGACAGCCAGGTGGTGCGTTACGGGGAGGGCGTGTTCATCGGATACCGGGGGTACGACAAGGCGGCGCAGGACGTCGCCTTCCCCTTCGGGTTCGGGCTGTCCTACACCACTTTCGCGCTGTCAGACCTCGACGTGGCCGTCCACGGATCCGCCGCGCAAGGGACGCTGGCGGCGACCGTCACCGTGACCGTCGCCAACACCGGGGCCGTAGACGGCGCTGAGGTCGTCCAGGTCTACGTGGAGGACAAGGAAGCCACCGTCGCTCGACCGGTGCGTGAGCTCAAGGGCTTCGCCAAGGTTCACCTGGCCGCCGGCGCCAGCCGGACCGTGTCGATCGAGCTGGACCAGCGTGCCTTTGCGTTCTGGTCCGTGATCAGTGGCGACTGGGCGGTCGAGGCGGGGGACTTCGTCATTGCGGTCGGCCGCCACTCGCGCGACCTTCCACTCATGAGAACGGTGACCGTCGAAGCCCCTCGCCTCGCCGGCCCCCTGAACCGCGACTCAACCCTTCAGGAGTGGATGAGCGACCCGGTCGGGCAGCAGCTGATCGAGCGCGAAGTCGCCAACGGCCAGCCCGCGACGGTCCTGGAAAGGGAGCTGGTCCACGTCATCGGCAACATGCCCATGAGCACGCTGGCCAACTTCGACGGCATGAGCTTGGACCACGACGCCCTCGACCGGGTAGCGGCCGACTGGCGGCAGCAGGCCGGCGTGAGCTGACGTCAGATCGGCTGAGGCAGGAGGGCGCGGTGTCATCCAGCTGGTTCCCGGACGTCACACAGGCGCCGTTGCGCGGCGGTCCCGTCCTTCGGTGGGGCGTGCTCGCACCGGGGACCATCGCCGGCGACTTCGTCTCGACCGTCCTGGCCAACACCGACCAGCGTGTCACCGCCGTGGGGTCCCGCTCGGGCGACCGGGCGCGTCGGTTCGCCGACGCCCATGGCATCGACCGCGTCCACGGTTCGTACGACTCTCTGGTTTCCGACGCGAACGTCGACATCGTCTACGTGGCCGCGCCGCACAGCGAGCACTATCCGCTCGCTCTTCAGGCGATCTCCGCGGGCAAGCATGTGTTGATCGAGAAACCCATCGCGGTCACGGCCCTCGAGGCCTCCGAGATCGCCGAAGCGGCCCGAGCTGCTGGCGTTTTCGCCGCCGAAGCGATATGGACGCGCTACCTGCCCCAGTTCAACGTGCTCGACCAGGTGCTGCGCCGCGGGGACCTCGGCGTGATCCGGCTGGCAACCGCCGACGTCGGCTGGGCGATGGGGCCCGACGCGCCGTCTCGGATGCTCGACCCAACACTGGGCGGAGGATCGGCCCTCGACATGGGCGTCTACGGATACTGGTTCGCCCAGTTCGCCATCGGCCCGCCGCGCGTGATCCGTGCCGTGGGAAGCATGACCGCCACGGGAGTGGACGACCAGGTCGTGGTCGCTATCGGCGGGTCCGACGGCCGGCATGCTTCGGTGACAACCAGCATGGCGGTCACCAACTCCGGTCTCGCCGCGATCCACGGCACCAAGGGAAGCGCTCGCTTCCTCGACCCGTTCGTTTTTCCGGCGAGTTTCGTGGTCAGCGCCGGACCGGGTCTGCACGAGTGGCACGACTCGAGCGGGCTCAGCCGCCGGGCGGGACTGGCATGGCAGACGACAGCGGTCGCTGACTACATCGGCCAAGGACGAACCGACTCCCCCGTCCATTCGCTCGACGACGCCATCTCCGTCATGCACACCATCGACACGGTCCGCCGCCAACTTCGGGAAGCGCTTCAGGCGCCAAGCCCCGTGTCGGACGCGCGTTCGGCTCCCGGTTGACGTAGCCGGCGCGGGTATGCGTTCAGGCGCCCTCGGTCCCCCGGCCGGGTCTCGCGCGGTAGTCGCGGAGGGCGCCGACGATCAGGGTGTGGTCCTCCTCCGAGGAGAGTCCGGACACGGTGATGGCCGCGACCATGCCGGCGCCAGTCACCCGGACGGGAAACGACCCCCCGGCCAACGTGTAACGAGCCGAGTCGAGCCAGCCACTGACGAAGGGGTCGTGGTCCGCGGCCGTCATCCGGAGGCCCACCAGCAGGCTGCTGGCCTCGAAACGGAACGTGGTAGCGGACTTCCGTTCGAGCCACTCGCCTTGGTCGCTCGTTGTCCCGGTCAGGGCGGCGCGGAACAGCTGGCAGTCAGGACGACGGACGTCCACCGCCACCGGTAGTTTCTCCGCGATGGCGCGCTCGACGATGCTCGACCCGATGTGCCAGGCGTCCTCGTTGGTGAACGCCTCCAGCACGAGCTCTCGTTCTTGCTGCTCCAGGTCGGCGACGGTGAATGGGCTCTGGTTCACGACATGCTCCCTTGCTCGGGGTCCGGGCGGTGACGCCGGACGTCCACGGGGTATGCGACGTAGGCGAACCGCTCGCCGGCGGGATGCCAGCTGTTGACGTTGAGGGTGCCTTGGCCGCCGAAGACGCGGCTGACGACGGTCGCGTCCTGCCAGTCGCCAGCAATGGTCGTGGCGATCTCCACCCACACGTCGGCCGGATGACCGCGAGTGCCTGCCGGGTATGCCACGAACACGCCGCGCTGCCCGTCGGGGGAGAGATGCGGGAACCAGTCCACCGTCGCCGAGACCCGAAGACGTTCGGGTTCTCCTCCCTCGACGTCGACCCGCGCCAGCTGGGCGTGCCCGGTGAACTCTTCGGTGTTGAAGTACAACCAGCGACCGTCCGACGAGTACTCGGGGCCGTCCGCAGGGTGGTCGCTGTCGGTAAGTCTGCGGTAGTCCCCGCCGTCCACGTCCACGGTGAAAAGATTGGCTCGGGGGGTCTCGCCGCCGAGCTCGAGCCCGACGAAGGCCAGACGCCGACCGTCCGGGCTCACGCCGTGCAGGAAGTGCATGAGCCCCTCGATACCGGAACGGCCGGTCACCCGGCGGCACCCTCCGCCAGAGAGTCGGGTCTCGTAGATGTGCCAGTCGTTGGCGGAGACGAAGATGCGCTCGCCGTCCTGAGCCAGTACATGGTCGTTGTTGAGGTCGGGGACGTCCTCGAGGGAGATCGCGACGAGGTGAGGATCGGCGACCGGAATGGTCCACAACCGGCCTGCCCCGTTGACCACCAGATGCTCGCCGTCGAGTGTCCAGTTGGGTGCCTCGACGAGCACGTCATCGGTCTCGAAGAGCAGCTCTTGACGGCCCGTGGTGGCGTCCGCGATCCACACCTCGGCCCGTTGCCCTTCCGCGAATGTCCGAGGTTTTGCGGAGAAACGACCGCGGCGCTCGGGTGGCATCAATCGGCCCGCGGCTCGGAGTCCAGGGTCCTGATGCGAATGCTGCGCCACCGGCACCGGGCTCCCGGTCGCCAGCGCTCGTCCCCGAAATGGGGGTCGTTGTCATGCACCTCGAGCGCGAGATGCCCTCGTGGCCCGAGGACATCCAGGACGGCCTCGGCGTCGTAGGTCGGGTGACGCATCGCGGCGAGGTCCACCTCGGCGACCAGGACGTCGTTCACCCACGTGGTGATTACGGGTTTCGCTCCCCGGCATTGGATTCGCAGACGGTTCCAGTCCGCCCAGTTCCACGCCCGAAGAAACTCGTCGGCCGTTCCCGCTCGCGTGAGCAGTTGTTGCTTCTCCGGAGTGATGGGCTCCGATGACGTGGACGGATCTTCCTCCACCAGCCTGACCGGCCGCCTGGCGTTGTCCCGCTCGACGTCCAGGACATAAGGGACGGCGTGGAACCCTCCGGTGCCGTTGCCGTAGAAGCCGCCGATGGAGCCGGACTTCCGGTGGTCGACGAGGACCTGGAACCCCTCCCAGCTCTCGTCCTGCCGGCGCAGCATCACCCCCGTGTCGGCCGGCCAGTCAGGACGCATCTCGAGCTCGAGCTCGAAGTCTCCGAAGGTCTCGTCGGACACCAGGTAACCGCCCCATCCGGGGTGGTCAGGATCCTGTCGGCCCACGATGGCGCCGTCCTCGACGGTCCAGATCGCCGGAAACTCCGCGGCCTTCTCGTTGAAGTCGGACGAGATCCAGGACGCGAGCTCGTGGACGGAAGGGCCGCCGGGCCACGCCGTCCCGTAGACGCGGGGCCGTGAGTGCCAGCCGTTCAGGGTCGCCCCGTCGAACAGCTCCCGCCACGTTTCACTCTTCGTCATTCAGTTCTCCTCAGTCGACCAGGTCGGGGGAACTCCAGGGCGGGTATGCGGTCAGCCGGCCTCACGGCCGGTCCCAGTGCCGTCGTCGAGGCACTCCTGCCAGGTCGCGAGGTGGTCTCCGGACAGCAGTTCCTCGACGACCGTGGCGGCGGCGCCGGAGACACCGGCCGAGTAGGCGCCCTCCGAGCTCTCGATAGATATCGTCTCCGTGGCTAGCGAGAAGGTGTGACCTTCGACCGCCTGACGGACCGGCTCGGTCAGCAGGTGCGCCGCTCTTCCACCGACGCGGCCGCCGATGACGATGAGCGCTGGGTTGACCAGGTTCGTGGCTCCAGCGACGGCCAGCCCCAACGCGTCGCCGGCCCGACTCATGATCCGCGCGCACGCGTCGTCGCCGGCGTGCGCTCCGTCGACGACGTCCGTGTCGCGGATCTGACGAGGGGCGATGCTGGCCAAGAAAGGACTCTGGCGCTTGCGCATGGCAACGACCCCGAACTTCGCGATGGATCGACCGCTGGCCAGGGTCGCCAAACAGCCGGAGTTCCCGCACCAGCAGACCAGGGACCGGTCGGCGGAGACGGTCATGTGCCCGATCTCGCCGGCGACACCCGAGGCCCCTCGGTAGAGATGCCCGTCGCTGACCAGGCCCGCCCCGACACCGGTGCTGACCTTCACGTAGAGGAGGTTCTGACCGCTCGCTGAGCCCCGTAACCGCGACTCGCCCACGGCCATCATGTTGACCTCGTTGTCCACCCAGACGGGGACGTGATACCGCTCGCCGAACCAGTCACCGACAGAGAAGTCGGCCCACCCGCCGCGGGCGACGACGTCCATGGTCAGGCCGCCTGGTGAGACCGGGCCAAGAACGCCGACCCCGATGCCGCGCAGCGGCCCGCGGTCGTCGACCTGGTCGAGCAGCCGGGTGAACATCTGCCGGGCGCGCGTCAACGCGACCCGCGGGGAGGCACCGAACGGCAGTCGCCTGCTTCGCTCCGCCAGGATCCGACCAGACAGGTCGGCCAGCCCAGCGGTCATTCCCGTTGCCCCCAGCTCCACCGCCAGGACGCAACCGGCGTCGGCAGCGAAGTCCAACCGACCCGGGGGGCGGCCCCCGGTCGAGACGGTCGTCGGTCCTTCCCGGACCAGTCCCATCGAGATGAGCTGGTCGACGCGCTGGATGACGATCTTGCGGCTCAGTCCGGTGACCTGCACGAGAGCCGGTCGGGTCGTCGCCTGGCTATCGCGGATGAGCGCCACCACCTGCTCGAGAGGGGCGTCCCTGGAGGTGACTGGCGACGTCGGCATGTCAACCACGGCACCTCCGATGTTCATCAATAAGCGAGTCGGGGCCTCATTATGCCCCCATGGGACAAAACCTTGACATATATCCCCGAGGCACATATGTTGCGTCACTCGCCGAGGCCGTTCACCTGCTCTCGGCCTAGACGCCGAAGTCGGCCAGACCGACTATCGTCGTCAACGCGTAGTACCTCGGGCGCAACCACAAGGACGCTGATGTCTCGTTCCGTGATCAAAGTCGCCGTCAACCCCCTTCCCTGGGTGTTCACAGAATCCGGGTGGAGCATGACTCGGCAGGTGCTTGTCGAGGCGCTTTCTGATTTGCGCGAGGTCGGCTTTCGTGCGTTGCATGCGGAGATTCCTGCGGAGATGACCGTGGCCCAGTACCGCGCCTGCCTGGCCGACTACGGTTTCGAGGCCGCCCCGGGCTACTTCTCGGCGGAGTTCTCCGACGCGGCTACGACTGACGATGTGCTCGATCAGGCTCGGCGGGCTGCACAGGCGCACGCGGAGCTTGGCCTATCCGAGATCTTCATCGCGTCCGCGATGACCACCGAACGTCGGGAGCATCCCGCCGTCGGCTACCTCGCGGACGACGAACGGCTGAAGCGGATCACGGACGGGCTCGTGGCCGCGGCCGACGTGATGCAGGCGGAGGGCGTCACCCCCGCCCTCCATCCGCATGTCGGCACGTGGGTCGAGACGGAGCCCGAGGTCCGTGCGGTGCTCGACTCGTCGGAGGGCTCGTCGTTGGCGTTCGGCCCGGACACGGGTCACCTCTTCTGGGGCGGTGCCGACCCCGCTCGGCTCGTCAAGGAGTATGCGAGTCGGGTCGCGTGCCTCCATATCAAGGACGTCGACGCCAAAGCCGCGGCCGACGCAGCGGCCAACGGAGACGAGTACATGGCCGCGACGTTCGGGCGGCACGTCTGGACCGAGCCGGGACGCGGCGACGTCGACCTCGACGCGGTGATCGCCGCGCTGCCCGACGGCTTCGACGGATGGGCGGTCCTGGAGGTGGACGTGCCGAACCTGCCCACCCGGGTGCAGAGCGCCCAGGAAGGATTCGACTACCTGCGGGCCAACCCGGCGTTCGCCGCCTGACGGTCATGACCGTGGCCGGCACCTTGGGGGTGGGGATCCTGGGCAGTGGCCCGGTCACCCAGGCCATCCATCTGCCCGCGCTGGCCCGCCTGACCGACCAGTTCACGGTGCGGACGGTCATGGACGCCAACGACGCCACAGCCCACGACGTCGCGGCCCGGGTGGGCGCCCGCGCGACCACGTCGATGGACGACCTGCTGCAGGACGAGACCGTGGACGTGGTCGCGGTGTGCAGTCCGCACCAGTTCCACGCCGAGCAGGTGATCGCGGCGTGCCGGGCCGGCAAGCGCGCCGTGCTGTGCGAGAAGCCGTTCGCGACCAGCACCGACGAGGCCGCGAGCATCGCGCAGGTCTCGGCCCAGACCGGCGT
>DATLPT010000072.1:0-6592 GCA_035535635.1 Lapillicoccus sp.
ACGACGGTCACGACGTGCGGCGTCGAGCCGCCGGCGCCGGGCTTCGGCCCGCGCCGCAGCGAGATCCCGAAGGCGATGAGCATCGCCGGGACGGCCATGTTGCCGACGATCTCGACCGGACGCATCAGTCGGGTGAGCACCTCCGGGTTGACGTAGGGAACGACCACTGAGAGCACCACACCCGCGAGGGCGCCGATGGTGATGGGGTTCCGGGTGACGCTGCGGAACCCGTTGCGCAGGGACGGGCGGTGACCACCGCGGTCGGCGTCGAGGAGCGCCAGCCCGATCGGCGTGATGATGAGCAGCTGCAGCAGCAGCGTCGGCGCCATGAGCGAGATGTCGCCGAGGACGTAGAGCGCGATGGGGATCCCGAGGTTGCCGGCGTTCACGTACGCGGAGCAGAGGCTGCCGATGACGGTCTCTCCTAGTGGGGGCTGCCAGCGGAGCCGCGCGACGACGAGGTAGACGGCCACCGTGATGAGGACCGAGGCGGCGGAGGCGACCAGGTTCGCGGAGACGATCGCGCTGATCGGGGTTTGCGACATCACGACGAGCAACAGCGCCGGGGAGGCGACGTAGAACGCGAGCCGGCTCAGGAACAGCTGCCCGCTGGTCCCGAGCACGCCGAAGTGCGCCAGGACCCAGCCGAGGGCGACGACGGCGGCGATCGTCGCGAACCCCTCGAGGACGCCGAGCACGACCCGATGCTGTCAGGGGTATGCGCCACCGCAGCCCCCTGCTCCACGGCAGAAGCGTGGGTAGGTTCTTCCTGTGCAGATGAAGCTCGAGCTCGTACCTGTTCCCGTCACCGATGTGGACCGAGCGAAGTCGTTCTACGCGGACCAGCTCGGCTTCACCGTTGACGTCGACATCTCACCGGCGGAGGGCATCCGCATCGTGCAGTTGACTCCGCCCGGGTCGGCGTGCTCGATCGGGCTGGGCACCGGGCTGCCGGCCTACGACGGCCCGCCCGGCTCGATCAGGAGCCTGCACCTGGTGGTCTCGGACATCGACGAAGCGAGGGCCGACCTCGCGGCTCGCGGCGTGGACATCTCCCCCGCCGAAGACCTCGGTGGCGGAGTCAAGTACGCCGCCTTCGCCGACCCCGACGGCAACACCCTCACCCTGCAGGAGATGCCGTGGCGGACCGGCGGCGCGTTCTGAGGCCTACCGAGTGAGCCGCTGACGAGAGGCGGTCGGTGATCCGGCCTCGTCACCCCGGCTCGGCGGGTGACCGCAGCACCGGCGTGAGCTTCTCGAGCACGGTGGCGTCCTCGATCGTCGGCGGTGTGGCGGGGCCCTTCCCGTCGGCGATCTCCCGCATGGTGCGGCGCAGGATCTTCCCGGAGCGGGTCTTCGGCAGCGCCGTGACGATGTCGACCCGGCGCAGCGCCGCCACGGCGCCCACCTCGTCGCGCACGCGGGACACCAGCTCACGCCGGATCCGCTCCCCCTCCGCCGACGCGTCGACGCCGGACTTGAGAACCACGAGCCCGCGGGGCACCTGGCCCTTGAGGTCGTCGGCGACGCCGATCACCGCGCACTCGGCCACGTCGGGGTGGCCGGCCAGGGCCGCCTCCATCGACCCGGTCGACAGCCGGTGCCCGGCGACGTTGAGGACATCGTCGGTGCGGCCCATGACGTAGAGGTAACCGTCCTCGTCGAGGTACCCGCCGTCGCCGGTCAGGTAGTAGCCATCGAACGCCGACAGGTACGACGAGACGTACCGGTCGTCGTCGCCCCACAGGGTTGGCAGCGTCCCCGGGGGCATCGGCAGCTTCAGGCAGATCGCCCCCTCGACCCCCGGCTCGACCGGCGAACCCTCCTCGTCGAGGACGGTCACCGCGTATCCCGGCATCGGCACGGAGGGAGAGCCGGACTTGATCGGCAGCGTCTCGATCCCGCGCGGGTTGGCGGCGACCGGCCAGCCCGTCTCGGTCTGCCACCAGTTGTCGATGACGGGGATGCCGAGCCGGTTGGAGGCCCACTCCCAGGTGTCGGGGTCGAGTCGCTCCCCAGCGAGGAACAGCGTGCGCAGCGACGAGTGGTCGTAGTCGCCCACCTTGTTACCGGTCGCGTCCTCCCTCTTGATGGCCCGGTACGCGGTGGGTGCGGTGAACATCGCGACCGCGCGGTACTCGGAGATGATCCGGAGGAACGCGCCGGCGTCGGGCGTGCCGACCGGCTTGCCCTCGTAGAGAACGGACGTACAGCCGGTGAGCAGCGGCGCATACACGATGTAGGAGTGGCCGACGACCCACCCGACGTCGCTCGCCGTGAACCACGTCTCCCCCGGCCGGACGCCGTAGACGTTCTCCAGCGACCAGCGCAGGGCGACGGCGTGGCCACCGTTGTCGCGGACGACGCCCTTCGGCTTTCCCGTCGTCCCGGAGGTGTAGAGGATGTAGAGCGGGTCGGTGGCCGCCACCTCGACGCAGTCGGCGCCCGCGTCGGCGGCCGGCGAGGAGACGAAGTCGGCCCAGTCGACATCGCCTTCCTTGAGATCGGCCCGGGCCTGCTCGCGCTGGAGGACCACGCACACGTCCGGGCGGTGCGTGGTCCGCGCCCCGGCCGCCTCGATGATCGGCTTGTACTCGACGACCCGGGTCGGCTCGACTCCGCAGGAGGCGGTGAGCACGACCTTCGGGCGGGCGTCGTCGATGCGGGCGGCCAGCTCCGCCGGGGCGAAGCCCCCGAAGACCACCGAGTGGATGGCCCCGATCCGCGCGCACGCCAGCATGGCCACGACCGCCTCGGGGACCATCGGCATGTAGATCACGACCCGGTCGCCCTTTTCAACCCCGGCGCCGGCCAGGGCCCCGGCGAGGCGGCGCACGTCGGCGAGCAGCTCCGCGTATGTGATCGACCGCTTCGTGCCGGTGACCGGCGAGTCGTAGTGGATCGCCACCTGGTCGGCCCGGCCGCCCTCGACGTGGCGGTCGAGCGCGTTGTAGCAGGTGTTCAGCGTCGCGCCCGGGAACCACCGGTAGAACGGTGGTCGCGAGTCGTCGAGGACGCGGTCGGGTGGCGTGATCCAGTCGATGTCCTTCGCGGCCTCGCTCCAGAATCCCTGCGGGTCCTCCATGCTGCGGGCGTAGGTTCTCGCGTAGGCACCGTCGCTCATGGCTCCGACCCTAGCCGGGTAACTAGGCCGCCGTGCGCTCCCGCAGGTAGGTGCGACCGAGCTCGGTGGCCCGGCGATGGGCCTCCATGCGCCGACGATCCGCGTCGGCCACGGCCAGGTTCGGCCGAAACTCGACGCTGGTGACATCGGTGATGCCCGCCCAGTTCAGCCAGTCCTCCAGGAAGGTCGACTGGAAGTCGGAGCCGAAGGACGTGGGGCGTCCCGCACCGTAGACCGCGCTGGTGTAGGCCACGACCGCTCGTCGCCCGGTGAGCAGCCCGGTGTATCCGCGATCCGGATCGAAGGCGAAGACCATCCCAGGCTGGCTCACAACATCGACGAGCTGCTTGAGGATGTAGGGGACGCCCGCGTTCCACATCGGCACCGAGAAGAGGTATGCGTCCGCCGCCGCGAATCGGGCGAAGGTGCGCCGGACCGCGTCCCACGCCTCGCCGGCGGCGCCGGTGGGCTCCTGCCCCGCGAAGACGGCCATCTTCGCTCTGGCGTAGTCGGGACCGAACTCGGGCAACGTGCCGTCCCAGAGATCCCAGTGCTCGACGTCGACATCCGGCCGCGTCTCGGCGAGGCCCGTCAAGAAGGCGTCAGCCAAGGCGCTCGACTCGGACAAGTCACCCCGCGGTGAGGACGAGATGTGCAATATGTTCGTCATGTCAGCTCCTTATGTGCGTGCGCACACACCTTACAAGAATGTGCGTGAGCACGCAACTAGGCTAATCTTGAGCACATGCCGGCCTCTCGGAGACATCTCGCCGCCGACGCCTGGGGCAGCCTGCTGCGCACCCAGTCCCGTGTCGTCCCCCTGATCGATGCCCAGCTCCGAGCGAGCGGCGTGTCGCTGCCGTTCTACGACGTCCTGCTCGAGCTGCAGGCCGCCCCGGGTGGTCGGCTGACCATGAGCGACCTGGGTATGCGGGTGGTGCTGAGCCGTAGCCGGGTCAGCCGCGTGGTGGACGACATGGTCGCCGTCGACCTCGTCCGGCGGGAGACGAACCCTGAGGACGCCCGGTCGGCCTACGCGGTCATCACGTCGTCGGGGCGCAACGCCTTCCGCCGGACGGCACCCACGTACCTCGACCTGATCGAGCAGCACGTCGCCCGCGACCTCACGAACCGGGAGCTGGTCGTGCTCTCGCGGCTGTTGGAGCGGATCGCCACTGCCCCGGACGGTGCTCGGCAGTGACAGGATCCTGCCCGTGGAGATCGAGTCGACCAGCCAGCTAACCGAGTGGCTCGATGCCGGCCGGTCGCTGTGCGGCGTGCGTCTGCAGGACATCGACCTTCGGCCGGTCGAGTCCCGACTGCTCCGCCTGACACAGCTGCGGGACCTCGTCGTCCTCGGCGGACAGGTCTCCAACGAGCTGCTCGTCCACCTCCAAGTACACGGCGCCGTCGTGTTCCCGGGCGGGCCGGACACCCCGGTCGACGTGTTCCGGGCGCACCTCTACACAGGGCAGGAGCTGTACGCCGGGCTGGACGGCCGGGAAGGGTATGCCGCGACGGTCGACTCACGTGCGTACAACTGGGGCCGCGACATGCGGCTGGCGGGCGACGCATACGCCTCGCTCCTCAAGGCGATCCACGACGACTCGATCAGCGACGCCCTCGACGAGTGGGTGGCGGGACGACGGATCGTCGGAATCATGGGCGGACACGCCCAGCCGCGAGGCACGGACGGGTATGCGGCCGCGGCACGTCTGGGGCACACGCTCGCCTCGACCGGGCTGGTCGTGGCGACCGGCGGCGGCCCTGGAGCGATGGAGGCGGCCAACCTCGGCGCCGTCGCCCCGTCTCCGGAGGTGCTCGACGAGGCCCTCGTGCGGTTGCGGCCGGTCCCCACCTTCGTGCCCGATGTGCGCGCCTGGGCGCAGGTGGCCTTCGAGGTGCTCGACTCCTTCGGACCGAGGGCCTGGCCGGAGCCGGGCTCGGCGGCACCGATGGTGCCGTCGGGAAGGCCGGCTGACGCGGTTCGGTCGCTCGGCGTGCCCACCTGGTTCTACGGCCACGAGCCGCCCAACGTGTTCGCCCAGGGGATCGCGAAGTACTTCTCCAACGCCGTGCGCGAGGACGGGCTGCTGGCCCGGTCGAACGCCGGAGTGCTGGTCATGCCCGGCGCAGCCGGCACCGTGCAGGAGATCTTCCAGCTGGCGACCCGGCTCTACTACGCCGGGTCGAACGTCACTCGCCCGCCGCTGGTCCTCATCGGGGTCGACCACTGGGTAGACACGCTGCCGGTGTGGCCGCTGCTGCGCGCGATGGGGCAGGGTCGCGGCATGGCCGACCGGCTTCACCTCGTCGACGACCCGCAAGACGCGGTGGCGATCGTCTCCGCCTGCTGAACGTCGGAGCCGCCGGCGTCGGGCCGCATCCGGGTCAGCCCACCGCAGCCCGCGCGGCGACGAACGCCTCGACGCACCGGCGCACGTCCGCTTCCGAGTGCGCCGCAGACAGCTGGACGCGGATGCGCGCCCGGCCTCGCGGCACGACCGGAAAGGAGAAGGCCACGACGTAGACGCCGGCGACGAGCATGTGCTCCGCGATCCGAGTCGCCCGCAGCGCCCCCTCCTCGCCGGGGAACATCACCGGCATGATGGGGTGCGTGCCCGGCAGCAGGTCGAACCCGGCTTCCTCCATGAGCTCGCGAAAGTGGATGGTGTTGCGCTCGAGGGTTTTTCGCAGGTCGCCGGCTTCCTGTGCGAGGTCGAGCGCGGCCAGAGAACCGGCGACGACGACGGGGGCGACCGAGTTCGAGAAGAGGTACGGCCGCGAGCGCTGCCGCAGCAGGTCGACGACCTCGCCGTGCGACGCGACGTACCCGCCGGAGGCTCCGCCGAGGGCCTTGCCCAGCGTGCCGGTGAGGATGTCGACGCGGTCCTGGACGCCGAAGAGCTCCGGCGTTCCGCGACCGCCGGGACCGACGAAACCGACCGCGTGAGAGTCGTCGACGAGGACCATGGCCCCGTGCGAATTCGCGAGCTGGCAGATCCGGTCTAGTGGCGCATACGAGCCGTCCATGGAGAAGACACCGTCGGTGACGACGACGGTCCGCCTGGCGCCGGCGGCCGCCTCCAGCTGGGCGGCGAGGTCGCCCATGTCGGCGTTGCGGTAGCGCAGCCGCCGGGCCCGGCTCAGCCGGATCCCGTCGATGAGCGAGGCGTGGTTGAGCTCGTCGGAGATGATTGCGTCCTCGGGGCCGAACAGGGTCTCGAAGATCCCGCCGTTGGCATCGAAGCACGACGAGTACAGGAGGGCCGCCTCCGTGCCGAGGAAAGTCGCGAGGCGGCGTTCGAGCTCGGTGTGGACCGTCTGCGTCCCGCAGATGAACCGCACCGAGGCCATGCCGAACCCCCATTGCTTCAGAGCGGCCGTGGCGGCAGCGATCACTCGGGGCTCGTCGGCGAGCCCGAGGTAGTTGTTCGCGCAGAAGTTCAGGGCGTCGGCATGCTGCGT
>DATLPT010000073.1:0-8628 GCA_035535635.1 Lapillicoccus sp.
ACGACATCGGGAGGGAGGACCGGCATGCCTCTGGACGAGGCGGTGGTCGCGGAGATCTACCGCGAGCACGGGCCGGTCCTTCGCCGGTTCGTCGGCCGCACCTCGCTCGACCCCGGGCGCACCGAGGACGTCGTCCAGGAAGTGATCCTGCGGGTCTGGCGTCAGGCACCGCACGTGACGAGCATGCGGGCCTACCTCCTCCAGACAGCACGCAACATGCTCATCGACATGCACCGTGCGGCCGGGCGACGGGTCGTGGAGGTCGCCGCCGACCGGGACGACGACACCCGCGCTCGGCTCGACCCGCGGATCGGGAACCCCGAGCGGGAGATCGACCACGCACTCGACCAGATCCTCGTGGAGGAGGCCCTGGCTCGGCTCCAGCCGGACCACCGGAGCGTCGTCGTGGCCCTCTACTACCAGCGGCTCAGCGTGGCCGAGGCGGCCGACCAGCTCGGCATCCCGCCCGGGACGGTCAAGTCCCGAGCCTTTTACGCGGTGCGCTCCCTGCGCACCGTTCTCGACGAGATGGGAGTGACGCAGTGAGCGCCCGACCGGGTAGCGAACCCGAGCACGAGGAGCTGGAGCTGCTCCTCGGCGCCTTTGTGCTCGGTGGACTCGAGCCCGAGGAGCACCAGGCCTTCACGCGCCATCTCCGCGGCTGTCAGGAATGCCAGCGCGAGGCGGCTCAGCTCTCCGGCCTCCCGGCGCTGCTCGACCTCGTCGAGCCCGGTCAGGAGGCCGGGCCTCCGGAGGGGTCGGCTCTCGCGCCGGACGGGATGGTCGCCGCCGAGACCGGCGCTCCCGTCGCGCTGCTCGACCGCCTGCGCACGGAGCGACGCCGCCGTCGGTGGCGGGCGGCCGCCGTCGCGGCCGTGCTCGTCCTCGTCGCTGGTGCCGTCGGCGCCTCGGTCGGCCCGCTCATGAACCGGCTGAACGCGCCGCCCACCCGCGGCCTGGTCGCCGCGGCAGCCCCGCTGACCACAGGGCAGTCCGCGCCGGCCCAGGTCGAGATCGACCTCGTGACGCGTACCTGGGGCACCCAGCTCGATCTTCGCGGGACCGGCCTGCCGACCGACCGGGTGCTCTTCCTCGCGGTGACCGACCGGGACGGCCACTCGTACGACGTGGCCAGCTGGACCGGGACGCCCAGCGGCCGCACCGCGTTGACCGCGGCCTGCTGGATGAAGCCGGGTGACATCACCCAGATCCAGGTGCGCACCCAGGAGGGCACGCCGGTCGCTACCGCCACCGCCTAGTCTCGGGCAGATGCGGATCGTCTCGCTGCTGCCCTCGACGACGGAGGTCCTGTTCGCGGTGGGCGCCGGAGACGACGTGGTCGGCGTGACGTTCGAGTGCGATCACCCGCCCGAGGCGCGCACCCGCCGGATCGTGTCGACGTCGGCGCTGCCGGAGGGCCTGACCGCCGCCGAGATCGACCGCATGGTCAGTGCGCGGATGCGGGCCGGTGAGGACCTCTACCACCTGGACGAAGGCGCCCTCGCCGGCCTCGACGCCGACCTCGTCGTCACCCAGGACCTCTGCGCGGTGTGTGCCGTGGACGTCTCGGTCGTCGACGACGCGCTGGCTCACCTCGGGTGTCGGGCCGACGTGCTGACCATCGACCCGCACACCCTCGACGAGGTCCTCGACTCGGTGCTCACCCTCGGCTGCTCCAGCGGGCGGACGGACGCCGCCGAGCTGCTCGTCGGGGAGCTGCGGGCCCGGCTGGCGGCGGTCGACGGGGCGGTGGCGGGTATGCGACGGCCGCGGACCCTGGTGCTGGAGTGGACCGACCCCCCGTTCGCGCCCGGGCACTGGGTTCCGGAGATGGTCGACCGCGCCGGCGGGCTCGGCGTCCTCGGGGCGGCGGGCGAGAAGTCGTTCCGGACGACGTGGGATGCGGTGGCGGCCGCCGAGCCGCAGGTCGTCGTCGTCGCACCGTGCGGGTACCACCTGGACGGGGCCGCCGACCTCGCCGCGGACGTCGTCAGGCGCGACGTGTTGCCGACCGGCATCCCCGTCTGGGCCGTCGACGCCAACGCCTCCTTCGCCCGCCCCGGGCCGCGGCTCGTGGACGGGATCGAGGCGCTCGGCGCGATCCTGCACCCCGACGCCCTGGGCGCACCGGCCGCGGCGATGGCGCGCCGCATCGCCTGAGTGCGAGAGGATCGTCGGTCCTGACCGAGGAGGAGATTCTGGCCTTCGCCGGCGCGCTGCCTGGCGTCACCGTGGTCACGGCGAGCGAAGCCACCGGTGCGCCCGAGGTGGCCTGGGGCGACTCGTTCGTCTACTACGACCCGCCGGGCACCGAGCCCCAGACCACCGACCGGCGGTTCCCGTTCGCGACGGTGGTCGTCAAGGACTACCCGGGCTTCGACGAGGCGTCCCGGTTGGACCGCGACGGCGCCTTCCGCGTGAACGTCAGCGTCGGCAAGCGACGGTTTGAGGACCTCGTCGGGTACCCGCCGTCACAACACGGCGACCGTCGCGACGCGCCGGACTACGCCGCGATGGACACGGTGCTGCCGCATCCCGCATACGGGCAGCAGGCGTGGGTCTCGGTGGTCAACCCGCGCGAGCGCACCGCGGATCTCGTACGCACCCTCCTCGTCGAGGCCCGAGACCGCACGGCGGCTCGGCACCGCTAGCGGTAGGCGGCGCCCAGGCGCTGGCCCCAGGCGGCCGCCTCGACCCGGTTCCTGGTCTGGGTCTTGCGCAGGATGTTCGACACGTGCGCCCCGGCGGTCTTCTCGCTGATGAAGAGCGCCGCGGCGATCTCGGAGTTCGTCCGCCCCGCGATGATGTGCTCGAGTACCTCGCGCTCCCGCTCGCTGAGCAGCCCCTGGTCGGGCAGGTCCAGAGTCACGTCCTCGACCGCGTCGAGCCGCACGTGCGCGGCCCGCGCCACAGCCTCGATCTGCGTCTTCAGGGGCTCGGCGCCCAGTTGCTCGCCGATCGGGTATGCGGCGCGCAGCGCGTCTCGGACCTCCTTGCGGGGCGCATCCAGCCGGACCAGTGCCCTCGCGAGCCGCCACCCGCAGTAGGCCTCCTCCCACGGGAACCGGATCTCGCGGTAGACGTCCCGCGCATGCCGCCACGCATCGCCCTCGTCCTCGGCCGCGTGGCACCGGGCGGTCTCGGCGAGGACCAGCGCGGTCCAACCGCGGTTGCGCCGCGGCTCGTCGATGGCGGTGGCCGGCTCTCCTTCGTGGGACCGGAACGTCGCCGTCAGCGTCGTGAGCTCCTGGTATGCGTGCCGCACGCCTTCGGGGTCCCGCCGGTCCCGCGCCTGCTGCGCAAGATCCGCGGCCGCGGCGGCGACGAGGGCGACGTGCATGTCCCCGGAAGAGTCGCGCCACCCGCCGGCGGCGTAACGCGCCCGGAGGTGGTCGAGGGCCGCGGCGGGGCTGCCGACCAGCAGGTGGTACTCGACGTGGGGTAGCGCGATCGGACCGCCCATGAACCCGGGATCCATCACCTCCTCCTGCCGATCCAGATAACGGCGCGCCGACCCGATCCTTCCGCGTCGCACCGCGAGAAGAGCCGCGGTGTTGCAGGCTGCCCCGCTGGCGAGTCCCCGCATGTCCGACGTGAGGACCATCCGGAGCAGCGACTCACAGCGCTGCCAATCACCGAGGTCGAAGAGGCTGCCGGAGGCGTTCATCGTCAGGAACCGCGACATGATCGGGTCGCCGGCCCGCTCCAGCGCCTCCGCCAGGCGCAGCGCGAGGGGGATCTGCTCCTCGTAGAGGCCCTGTTGGATCAGGTACTGCTGCCAGTAGACGGCGGCAAATCCCATGGTCAAGATGTCCCCGGCCTCCTCGGCGTAGTCCCAGGCCCGACGGAGCCGGGCAAGAGCGTCGGTCTCGGGCAGGCGAAACTCGGCGATGGCCAGCGCACAGAGTGACCGCGCCATGGCCCGAGGATCCCCAGAACGCTCGGCAAGCTCGACGGCCTCATGCGCGAGGAACCCGCCCGGCACGACTGGCCCGTCCGGCGACATGCGGTCCTCGGGCTGGGCCTCGAAGTCCCATGTCCGGCCGACGGCCAGCTCGGCGACCGCCAGGGCGTGCTGTGGGCTGCCCGGGACACGCGAGGCCAGCTCGACGGCCCGAAACAGCTCCGGGCGGATGAAGGCGACACCGGGGGTGGCGTCCCAACGCCGGGCGCACCACGTGACGAGCAGGTCGCTGGCGAGCAGCGGGTCCTGGTCCGCGTCGACCAGGTCGATCGCCTCCTCGAGCCGGTCGACCGCGGCGGCCACCTCGCCGGCCAGTCGCGCCGCCTCGGCGGTGCGACGGAGCAGGTCGAGATGGCGGGCCCGGTCGTCCTCGGTGTCCGCGGACTGGCAGGACCAGAGCCGACAGGCCCGGTCCAGGGCCGTCCAGCGCTCGGAGCGAGCCGACACCAGGGCGGCTCGGTCGGCCGCCTCCAACGACCAGGCGAATGCCTCGGATTCCCGGCCGGCGTGCTCCTCGTGCAGCGCGATGTCCGCCGCTGTGAGCGTGTCGCCCGCGTCGACCTCCTTGAGCACGTCGGCGTAGGCGGCGTGGATCGCGGCGACGTTGACGATGCCCGATTCCCTGGCGAGGACGTCCGGCAGCAGCGGGTGGCGGAACCACACCACCTCGTCGGCGAAGGTCAGCACTCCTCCGCGGACCCCCTCGCGCACCGGGTCGTCGAGGGGACCGACCCGCAGGCCGGCCGCGAGGCATACCCGCTCCAGCAGGTCGACGACCCGCGGGCGACCTCCCACCGCGAGGACGCGGGCGAGGTCGCGCGACGGCTCCGGGAGGGCGTGCCAGCGGGCGGAAACCGCGTCCCGCAACCCGTGCGGTGTGCGGGCCGGCGGACCGGTGGTGCCGAGTGGCAGTCCTTTGACGAACAGCTCGGTGAAGTAGGGGTTGCCGTCGGTTCGCCGGTGGATGTGCGCGACGAGGTCGTACGAGGGAGGCGTCCCAGACAGGGCCGCCACCTGTTCCTCGGTCTCCTCGGCCGTGAGGCGTCCAACGACCAGGTCGCGAACGGCGGGGTCGCGACGCAGGTCGGCCAGCCACGCGTTCAGCGGGTGACCCTCGGTCCGCTCCTCGGCGCGAACGAGGAGCACGAGACCGAGACGCTGGGCGTCCAGCCCAGCGATGAGGTAGGCGAGCACATCTCGGGAGGTGACGTCCGACCACTGCAGGTCGTCGACGACCCACAGGGTCGGGCCGACCCGGTTCAGCTCGTCGACGAGCTCGTCCGCCGCCTGCAGCACTCGTCCGATGGTCACCGGGTCGGTCTGCGTCGTCGTCCCGACCATCAGCTGCAGCAGCTCGCGGCCCGCCGCCGCGGCCCGGTCGTCCACCCCGGTGCGCAGCCAGCGCCGCACGGCCGTCGTCAGCGCCGCGTACGGCACTTCGGAGGAGCCGAAGTGGACGCAGGTGCCCCACAGCAGCTGGAACCCGCGGGCGGTCGCCGCCTCGGCGGCCTCGCGGGCCAGCCGGGTCTTGCCGATGCCGGCCTCGCCCTCGAGGACCACCACGCCCGGCCGCCCCTCGGCGACGTCGTCGAGGAGCCGAATGAGTACGTCCATCTCGACGTCACGGCCGACCAGCGGCACGGACGCCGAGGGGCCCTGCTCCATGACGTCCAGTGTTGCGCTGGAGACACGGTGACACGGGCCAATTCCCCAACGGGGCGACCGGCCGAGAGTCCGGCCTTACCTCGCGCCGACCAGCGGCACGACGTCGGCGACGAGCCGCTCCATCTGCTCGGCGTCGTCGTAGAGCGGGTGCAAGACAACGAGCTCGGTCCCTGCGTCCACGACCCGCTGCAGCTCAGCCGCGCATCAGCCGCAGCCCTTCCGTGAACCGGCTGACGAACCCCGCCCGCTCCATCCCGAACGCACCGAACGCCCGGAACCCGCCGCCGGTCCCCAGCCCGACCTCCAGCCGCCCGCCGCTCACCTGGTCCAGTGACGCGACCGTCTTGGCCAGGTGTAGTGGGCTGGCCTGCGTGCTGACGTACACCGCGCAGCCCAGCCGCACCCGGGACGTGTAGGCGGCAGCGAGGGCCAGGACGACGCTCGGGTCGAGGTTCGGGGCGGTTCCGATGACCTGCTCGGTCACCCAGACCCCGGAGAACCCGAGCTCCTCCGCCCTGGAGAGGTGTGCACCGAGCGCCTCGCGATTCGAACGTCCCGTCGTCCACCAGCTGCGGAACGGAGATCGCGAACTCGACCATGCGCATACCCCTCAGTGACTGAGGAAGCCCAGCAGGTCGGCCCGGGTGAGGACCCCCACCGGCTTGCCCTCGTCGGTCACGAGAACCGCGTCACCGCGCTCGAGCTCGTGGCGGGCGACGCTGACCTTCTCGCCCGACCCGACCAGCGGGAGCCCCTCCTCCATGTGCTTCTCGACCGCGTCGGCCAGGTGCGCCTTGCCGGTGAACAGCAGCTCCAGCAGCGCGCGCTCGCTGACGGAACCGGCCACCTCGCCCGACGTCACCGGCGGTTCGGCCTTGACGACGGGCATCTGCGACACGCCGTACTCGCGCAAGATGCTGATGGCCGTACGGATCGTCTCGCCGGGGTGGGTGTGCACCAGGGCCGGCAGCCGGCCGCCCTTGCTGTGCAGGACGTCACCCACGGTCGTCTCGCCGTCGGCGCTCAGGAAGCCGTAGGACGCCATCCAGTCGTCGTTGAAGATCTTGGACATGTAGCCCTTGCCCGAGTCGGGCAGCAGAACGACGACGACCGCGTCGGCGGGCAGGTCCCGGGCCGCGCGGAGGGCCGCGACGACCGCCATCCCGCAGGAGCCGCCGACGAGGAGCCCTTCCTCGCGAGCCAGTCGGCGGGTCATCGCGAACGAGTCCGCGTCGGACACGGCGATGACGTCGTCGACGACCGTGGGGTCGTACGCCTGCGGCCAGAAGTCCTCGCCGACGCCCTCGACGAGGTACGGCCGGCCGGTGCCGCCGGAGTAGACCGACCCCTCGGGGTCCGCGCCGATGATCCGCACCCGCCCGCCGGACTTCTCCTTGAGGTACCGGCCGGTGCCGCTGATCGTCCCGCCGGTGCCGATGCCGGTGACGAAATGGGAGATGCGCTGGTCCGTGTCCGACCACACCTCCGGCCCCGTCGTCTCGTAGTGACTCTGCGGGCCCATCGGATTGGCGTACTGGTTCGGCTTCCAGGCGCCCTCGATCTCGCGGACCAGCCGGTCGGAGACCGAGTAGTAGGAGTTCGGGTGCTGGGGCGGCACCGCGGTCGGGCACACGACGACGCGGGCCCCGTATGCGCGCAGCACGTCCTGCTTGTCCTGGCTCACCTTGTCGGGGCAGACGAAGACCAGGCTGTACCCGCGCTTCTGGGCGACCAGCGCGAGGCCGACCCCGGTGTTGCCGGAGGTCGGCTCGACGATGGTGCCGCCGGGCTTCAGCTCGCCGGACTCCTCGGCGGCCTCGACCATCCGCCGAGCGATGCGGTCCTTCACCGACCCGCCGGGGTTGAAGTACTCGATCTTGGCGAGCACCGTGCAGGCGATGCCGTCGGTCACGGAGCTGAGCTTGACCAGAGGCGTGTTGCCGACGAGATCGGCGATGTGTTCGGCGTACTTCACGGGACCATCCTGCCTCCTTCCCGCACGACCGCCGCACCGTCCACCTCCGCCGCGATATCCCCGCGAACGGGCGTCGTACGGTGGACACTGGATTCCGGAAGTCTGGTCGCAGCACGCCAGCTGGGTTCAGCCGGACACCGGGTGGGGGGACGCCATGGGACGTGCACGGCGGGCGCGCCGCATCGCCCAGACCGCTGCCTACGGCGGCGGATTCGGCATCGCGGGCATCGGCGTGCTCGGGGTGGTGGGCTACGGCCTGGTCAAGGCGGAGGCCCTGTTGGCCCGGCTTGCGGTCGGCATCATCCTCGAGGCCGCGCCGGAGGACGAGGGTCTTTACGGCGCCGCTCCGGGGCCGCCGATCGAGCTGCTGGTCCTCGGCGACAGCAGCGCAGCGGGGCTGGGTGCGGACGGCGGCGACCAGACCATCGGCGCCATCCTCGCTACCGGCGTCTCCGCCTTCGCGGGCCGTCGGGTCCGGCTCACCAACGTCGCCGTCGTCGGGGCAGAGTCCGGCGATCTCGGCGTCCAGGTCGCGAACGCCCTCGACCGCGTGCCGCGTCCGGACGCCGCGGTCATCTCCATCGGCACCAACGACGTCACGCACCGCATCGACAAGTCCATCGCGGTCCGCCACCTCGACGCGGCGGTCCGCCGGCTGCGCGACGCCGGCGCCGAGGTCGTCGTCGGCACGTGTCCCGACCTCGGCGCGGTCCAGCCGATCGCGCAGCCGCTCAGGGCACTCGCGCGTCGCTGGAGCCGCGACCTCGCCGCGGCTCAGACCGTGGCCGTCGTCGAGGCCGGCGGCCGGACGGTCTCACTCGGCGACATCCTCGGACCGGAGTTCGAGGAACGCCCGCACGAGCTGTTCAGCCACGACCGGTTCCACCCGTCGGCGGCGGGGTATGCGCGGGCGGCGGCGGTCCTGCTGCCGACCCTCTGCTCCGCGCTGGGGCTCCTCGACGAGGACGTTGTGGCCGGCGTTGACCGCAGCCGCGGCGAGCGGGTCCCGGTATCCCACGCGGCC
>DATLPT010000074.1:0-3630 GCA_035535635.1 Lapillicoccus sp.
ACCAAGACGCCCGGATCCGGTGGCGAGGTGAGCATCGGCACAGTCAGCGAGCAGCTGGTTTACGAGATCCTCGACCCTGGCTGCTACCTCACCGCCGACGTCACGGCGGACTTCACCGGGGTGACGCTCGAGGAGGTGGGCCCCGACCGGGTCCGGATCGCCGGCGGCACCGGGCGGGAGCGTCCCGAGACCCTCAAGGTCAACATGGGCTACCGCGCCGGGTTCGTCGGTGAGGCGCAGTTCACCTACACCTGGCCGGACGCCTACGCCAAGGCGCAGCGCGGACTGGCCTTTCTGCGGAAGCGGCTGGAGCGGGCGCAGTTCCGCTGTACGGACGAGCTGGTGGAGTACCCCGGACACACCTCGATGTGGGGCTCGCGGGTGCCGCCGCCGGACGACCCGGAGCTTCCGGAGATCGTGGTCCGCTACGCCGCCCGCTGCCCCGATGCCACCGAGGCGCGCAAGGTCTTCACGGAGAGTGTGCCGCTCTACAACAACGGGCCCGCCGGCGTTGCGGGCGTTGGAACGCGGCCCCCGCTCAAGGAGCTGTACGCGATCTGGCCGTGCCTGGTCTCGCGCGAGCACGTCGTGCAGCGCGTGGAGATGCTCGAACCGGCCACGGCGAGCCGATGAGAGTCGCCGACCTCGCCCACGGCCGGTCCGGCGACAAGGGCAACACGTGCAACGTCGGCATCGTTGCGTGGGACGACGCCGGTTACGCGACCTTACGGGACGTCCTCACCGAGGAGCGGGTGGCCGCGCACTACGGCGACCTGGTGACGGGGTCGGTCACGCGTTACGAGCTGCCGAGCATCCGTGCCCTGAACTTCGTGCTCACCGGAGCCCTGGACGGTGGCGGCACCATGTCGCTGCGCTCCGACCACCTGGGCAAGGTCATGTATGCGTGGCTGCTGCGGATGGAGCTGCCGTGAGCGACCCGGTGGTCGTCTCGCGCCGCGGGAGCATGGCGGTGCTCACCCTCAACCGGCCCGAGTCGCGCAACCCGCTCGACTTGGAGCTGTCCACGGCGCTGCTTGTCGCGGTGCGCGAGGCGATGGTGGACGAGGCCGTGCGATCGGTGGCGATCGCCGCCGAGGGCTTGGCGTTCTCGGCCGGGGGGGACCTCCGGCAGATGCGCCACCTGGCCGAATCGTCGGCCCCCGCCGCCCACGGCTGGCCGAGCGCGATCGTCGAGCTGCACCAGCTCGCACTTCAGGCGCCCAAGCCCCTCGTCGCGCTCGTCGACGGACCCGCATACGCCGGAGGGATGGGGCTGGCCGGCATCTGCGACGTCGTCCTGGCCACTCCGCGAGCCAGTTTCGCCCTCCCTGAAGTGCGGATCGGGCTGTTCCCCATGATCGTCGTCGCCCATCTCGCCCGGTCGCTGCCGCGCAAGGTGCTGCTAGAGATGATGATGACCGGACAGCCGCTCTCGGTGGACGACGCTTACCGGCTGGGGTTCGTGGCCCGGGTCTGCACCGACACCAAGGCGCTGTACGCCGAGGCCGACCGGTACGCGAGCTGGTTCACCGACGCGGCGCCGGATGCGATCCGTCTGGGGCGCAAGGCGTTCGGGGTCCTGGCCGACATGCCGGCGCCGCAGGCGCTCGACGCTGCCCAGCTGTTCAACCTCGCCTTCTTCCTGGGTGAGGAGCTCCCGGAAGGAGCCGGTGCCTTCCTCGACAAGCGTCGTCCGGCCTGGGTGGACGACGATGGCTGAAGCGTTCCTCGTCGACGCGGTGCGGACGCCGGTCGGCAAGCGCGGCGGCGCGTTGTCGGGCATCCACCCGGCCGACCTCGGCGCAACGGTCATCGAGGCGCTGCTGTCTCGCACCGGCGCGGACCCGAGCGCCGTCGACGACGTCGTCTGGGGGTGCGTCGGCCAGATGGGGCCGCAGGCGTCGAACATCGGCCGCATCACCGCGCTCTCGGCGGGCTTGCCGGAACACGTCCCCGGGACGACGGTCGACCGGCAGTGCGGCTCCTCGCAGCAGGCCGTCCATTTCGCCGCGCAAGCGGTCAGGGCGGGCGTCCAGGACCTCGTCGTCGCCGGCGGGGTCGAGGTGATGAGCCAGGTCCCGATCGCGTCGCCCACGACGATCGGGCTCGAACACGGGATGGCGCACCCGCGGGGCGGCGAGGGATGGCGGCGCCGGTTCGGCGAACAGCCGATCTCGCAGTTCCGGGGCGCCGAGCTCATCGCAGAGAAGTGGGACATCAGCCGGGGGGAGATGGAGCAGTTCGCCCTCGAGAGTCATCGGCGGGCCCTGGCCGCGGCCGATGCGAGGTTGTTCGACGACGAGGTCGTCGCCGTGGGTGGCCTCGACCAGGACCAGGGACCGCGGCGCGGATCGACTCCGGAGGCGTTGGCGGCGCTGGCGCCGATCGGCGAGACCGGCCGGCTGACGGCCGCCCTGGCCAGCCAGATCTCCGACGGCGCCGCGGCGCTGCTGGTGGCATCGGAGGGGGCGGTCCGCCAGTTCGGCCTCACACCCGTGGCTCGGGTGCACACCATGGTCGTGGTGGGCTCCGACCCGGTGTTCATGCTCACGGGGCCGATCCCCGCGACCGAGGCGGCCCTGCGCCGGTCGGGGTTGTCACTGGAGGAGATCGGGACCTTCGAGGTGAACGAGGCGTTCGCCTCGGTCGTCCTGGCCTGGGCGTCCGAGACGAGTGCCGACCTCGACCTCACGAACCCGCAGGGCGGCGCCATCGCGCTCGGGCATCCACTCGGTGCGACCGGAGCCCGGCTGATGACGACGATGCTCCACCGGATGCGTCGCGACGGGACCCGCTATGGCTTGCAGACGATGTGCGAGGGCGGTGGAATGGCCAACGCCACGGTCGTCGAACTCTTGTGAGCGCGGCGCCGGGGGATGCGCTCCCCGCCCAGCGCGTGGACGCGCACACCCATGTCTGGGAGCTGACCCGTCGACCGCAGCCATGGATCGACCCCCAGACCATGGCCGTTCTCCACAGCGACCACACCCTGACGGACCTGCGATCAGAGCTCCAGGGAGCTGACGTCCACGGCGCCGTGCTGGTGCAGGTACTCAACGACGCCGACGAGACCGACGACTATCTCTGGCTGGGCACCGAGCCGATGATCCGAGGCGTGGTCGGCTGGGCCGACCTGCTTTCCTCCGAGGTCGAGACGAGGTTGGACGCTCTCTCGAACCACCCGTCCGGGTCGCGGCTGGTCGGGATCCGCCACCAGGCTCTCGCGGAGCCGGACCCCGCGGGATGGCTGCAGCGCGTGGCGGAGGGGAGGGCCTTGGCGGCCCTCGCCCGCCGGGGCCTCACTTTCGACCTGATGTTCCGTCCCGAGCACCTGTCCGTGGTCCACGACGTGACCCGACGGCACGCCGCAACGACGTTCGTCCTCAACCATGCCGGCAAGGTTCCGGTCGCGACCGGATGGCGATCGGCGGAGTCGGAACGTTGGGCCGCCGCCATCACGGAGCTGGCCACCTCGGACAACCTGGTGTGCAAGCTGTCCGGACTGACCACCATGGCCCACCTCGATCGATGGACCGTGGCGGACCTGCGGCCGTTCGTCGACCATCTCCTCGACCGGTTCGGGCCGGATCGGCTGATGTTCGGCTCGGACTGGCCGGTCAGCCTCCGGGC
>DATLPT010000075.1:0-9907 GCA_035535635.1 Lapillicoccus sp.
CTCGGCGTCAGCGTCAAGAAGGCCGTCGACGACGGCACCAAGGTGGCCACGCTGAGCTACTCCGTCGTCAACCGCGGCGGCATGGCCTCGACCGGGCGCACGCTCGTTATCGCCGTCCCGGCTCCGGGGAAGGTCGCGTCGTCGACGTGCAAGAGCATCGGTTCCGGGAAGTACCAGTGCACGTTGGGCACCATCGCCGCCGGCAAGACGGTGCTCGCGGCGATCACCGTGGCCGTGCCCGCCACCCCCATCGGAGCCTTCTCTGTGGTCGCGACGGTGACTCCCGGGGACGGTGGCGCCGGTGCTGACAGCCAGACGACGCCGCTCACCTGCTCGTGCACCGCGACAACCACGACGACGACCGCTCCGCCGGCTCCCACGAACACCTGACCGGCCTGTCTGCGAACCCTGTTGACGCGCATACCGACGTGTCTGAACGCGCGACTAGGGTTCGTGGGTGGCCACCGCCCTCTACCGCCGGTACCGACCGGAGACGTTCCGGGAGGTCATCGGCCAGGACCACGTGACCGAACCACTCATGCAGGCCCTGCGGACCGGGCGGGTCGGGCACGCGTACCTCTTCAGCGGCCCGCGCGGCTGCGGTAAGACGACCAGCGCCCGGATCCTGGCGCGCTGCCTCAACTGCGCGAAGGGACCGACACCGGATCCGTGCGGGGTATGCGAGTCGTGCGTCGCGCTGTCGCGCGGCGGGGCTGGCACGGTGGACGTCATCGAGATCGACGCGGCTTCGCACGGCGGCGTCGACGACGCCCGCGACCTGCGCGAACGCGCGTCCTACGGCCCGGCGCAGAGTCGCTACAAGGTCTACATCATCGACGAAGCGCACATGGTGACCCCGCAGGGCTTCAACGCGCTGCTCAAGATCGTCGAGGAGCCGCCGGAGCACGTGAAGTTCATCTTCGCCACGACCGAGCCGGAGAAGGTCATCGGCACGATCCGGTCGCGGACCCACCACTACCCGTTCCGGCTGGTGCCGCCGGCCCGGCTGACCGCATACATGGAGGACCTCTGCCGCCAGGAGCGGGTGAGCGTGGCGCCGGGTGTGCTGGGGTTCGTCACGCGGGCCGGAGGCGGGTCGGTCCGCGACTCACTGTCGGTGCTCGACCAGCTCATCGCCGGGTCGGGTGACGAGGGGCTCACCTACGAGGGCGCCGCGTCCCTCTTGGGGTTCACCGACGGTGAGCTCCTCGACGCGACCATCGACGCGTTGGCCGCGGGCGACGGCGCCGCGGTCTTCACCCAGATCGACAAGGTCATCGAGTCGGGCCACGACCCGCGGCGGTTCGTCGAGGACCTGCTCGAACGGCTGCGCGACCTCATCATCGTGGCGGCCGTGCCCGAGGGGGCGGCGTCGGTCCTGCGCGGGGTCCCGGAGGACCAGCTCGAGCGGATGCGCGGCCAGCAGTCCCGGTTCGGCCCGGGAGCGTTGACTCGAGCCGCCGACATCGTCAACGCCGGGCTCACCGAGATGACCGGGGCGACCGCGCCGCGGATGCAGCTCGAGCTGATCTGTGCGCGGATCCTGCTGCCCGCCGCCTCAGGTCCGAGTGGGTATGCGGCGCGCCTCGACCGCCTCGAACGTCGCCTCGATCTCGGCGGAGTTCCCACGCCTGCCCGTTCTCCTGCTGAGGAATCCGCTCCAGAACCGCCGTCCCGGACCGCTGCGCCGGCGGCGCCGTCTGGCGCTGTCCGCGCGGCTGACAAGCCAGGCAAGCCGTCGGCGACGAGCCCGCCGACGTCCGCGGCCGGCCGACGGGAGACCAGCGCCTCGGCACCCGTCGCAACCGGGTCCGGCCAGGTGACAGAGGATGGCGCGGACACCGGAGGATCCGCGCCGGCTCCCGATCGGCGCTCGGACGGGAGTCGTCTCGACACGGCGGCGCTGCGCCGGGTGTGGCCCGACGTCCTGGCTCGAATCTTCACCATGCGCCGGGTGACGTGGACGTTCCTGTCGCAGCACGCGCAGGTCGTCGACTACGACGGGAACCGGCTGGTCCTCGGCATAGCCACAGCCGGCCTGACCAACACGTTCCGCGCGGGGAACCATGCGGAGCTGGTCCGGCAGGCGCTCATCGACGAGATCGGCGTCGACGTCCCCGTGGAGGGCGTGCCGATGTCGGAGGCCGGAAGGGCGGTCGGCTCCTCGGCTGGTCGACCTGGACGGGAAGGGGGCTCGGACTCCTCACGTCCGGCGGCTGCCACGCCCGCCCCGTGGCCCGAGCCGGAGCCCTGGCCGGAGCCGCCGCCGGAGTCTGGGCGGGAGCCGGCCGTCGGCGCCGATCACGAGCTGCCAGACCGAGAACGCGCGAACCATGAGCTGGTCGCCCCGGAACCGGTCGAGTCGGCGTCGATGGCCTCGGCGGCGCCAGACGACTCGGTCAGCGATGACGACGAGGACATTGCCCCGTCCGCCTCGGACGGGCGGGCCGTCGTCGAGCGGGTCTTGGGCGGTCGGTTCCTCGGCGAGCTGGAGGACTGAAGGCCCGAGGGCTCCGGTGAGCTCGCCAGCGGTCGAACGCACGCGCATACCGGGCGTTACTCACCCTGCAGACCGGCCGATGGGACGTTCCCTCGACTGCTCAGCGCGGCCACTAGGGTCGGCGCATGTTCTACCGGCTGGGCCACGTGGTGCTGAAGCCCCTCAGCCGCGTGCTGTACCGGCCGACCATCGTCGGCACGGAGAACGTCCCGAAGACCGGCGGCGTGATCCTCGCCAGCAACCACTTATCGTTCATCGACTCGTTCGCGATCCCGCTCGCCGCGCCGCGCCAGGTGCACTTCCTGGCCAAGGATGACTACTTCACCGGCACCGGGGTGAAGGGGTTCCTCAGCCGCGAGCTCTTCGAGGGGCTGGGGGCCATCCCGGTCGACCGGCGCTCTTCTCGGGCCGCGCAGGAGTCGCTGGATGCCGCGCTGACGGTGCTCGGTGAGGGGGAGGCGTTCGGCATCTATCCCGAGGGCACCCGGTCCCGTGACGGCCGGCTCTACCGGGGACGGACCGGTGTGGGGTTCCTGGCGTTGACCGCCGAGGTGCCGGTGGTTCCGGTCGCGCTGTCGGGCACTCAGAACATCCAGCCGGTCGACGCCCGGTTCCCGAGACTGGCCAAGGTGAGAGTCTCGTTCGGTAAGGCCCTCGACTTCACCCAGCGGTATGCGGGTATGCCGCAGGGCCGGGCCCGCCGGGCCGTGACCGACGAGATCATGGACGCCATCGCCGATCTGTCCGGGCAGGAGCGCGCGGACGGGTACAACGAGATCCCCTCGGAACCCGGCCCGCAGCTCGGAACCTGACCGCGCTGGCCCCTTCGTTCGCCTTATCGCGAACGGCTTGCAATAAGGCGACAGCCGTCCCTAGGGTGACGTGCGTGAGCAGGGTGATCCGGTCGACGTCCGATGGCGCCCCAGCGGCGAGCCGGAGCCTTCGCCTCACCCATGGTGAGAAGCGCTCGGTCGTCGGGATGGCGAGCTTCGTCCTCCTGCTTCACCTGGTCGGTTGGGGCACGCTGATCGCGCTCGTGGCGCCGCGTGAGTACCAGGTCGCCGGTCAGCTCTTCGGCATCGGACTGGGCGTGACCGCATACACCTTGGGCCTGCGGCACGCCTTCGATGCCGACCACATCGCCGCGATCGACAACACCACTCGGAAGCTCATGACCCAGGGACAGCGCCCGATGAGCGTGGGCTTCTGGTTCAGCCTCGGGCACAGCTCGGTCGTGTTCATCATGGTGGCGCTGCTGGCCATCGGCATCCGCGCGCTCGCCGGCGCGATCGAGGACGACCAGTCCACACTGCAGCAGGTCACCGGTGTGTGGGGCACGTCGGTGTCGGGGATCTTCCTGATCGTCATCGGGCTGGTCAACCTGGCCGCGCTGGTCGGCATCATCCAGGTGTTCCGGAGGATGCGGTCGGGTGAGTACGAGGAGGGTGAACTCGAGGAGCAGCTGGACAAGCGCGGGTTCCTGAACCGCATCCTCGGACGCGTCACCCGCGCGGTCACCAAGCCGTGGCACATGTACCCCGTGGGGCTGCTCTTCGGCCTCGGCTTCGACACGGTGACCGAGGTCGGCCTGCTCGTGATCGCCGGCGGGGCCGCGGCGTCCGGCCTGCCGTGGTGGGCGATCCTCACGCTGCCGGTGCTCTTCGCCGCGGGCATGTCGCTGCTCGACTCGATCGACGGCTCGTTCATGAACTTCGCGTACGGGTGGGCGTTCGCCAAGCCGGTCCGGAAGATCTACTACAACATCACCGTGACGGCTCTGTCGGTCGCGGTCGCCCTGGTCATCGGGGTCGTCGAGCTGCTGTCGATCCTCACCGAGAAGCTGGACATCGCGTGGGGGCCTCTCGCGTCGGTCGCCTCGCTCGACCTCGAGTACGTCGGCTACTGGATCGTCGGCCTGTTCGTCGTGACGTGGGTCGTGGCGCTGCTGGTCTGGCGGCTGGGCCGGATCGAGGAACGCTGGTCGGCGAACCTCCAGCCCGCCGACTGACCGCGAGACGCGACGGGCGCGGAGCCGCATATGAGGTGAAGGCCGACACCGGCGCGGCCTAGGCGGGGTCCCCGCGACGTATCGGAGCGGAGCGGAGAACGTCGTGGGGTGACCTAGGCTGACCGCCGTGTACGAGGGCGTGGTCCAGGACCTCATCGACGAGCTGGGACGGCTTCCGGGGATCGGCCCGAAGTCGGCGCAGCGGATCGCCTTCTACCTGCTGCGCGCCGACCCCGACGAGGTCACCCGGCTCACCACCGTCCTCACCCAGGTCAAGGCGACCATCCGGTTCTGCGAGCGGTGTGGCAACGTCGCCCAGGCCGAGCTGTGCCGGATCTGCGCCGACCCGCGGAGGGATCAGACCGCGATCTGCGTCGTCGAGGAGCCGAAGGACGTGGTCGCCGTCGAGCGCACCCGTGAGTTTCGCGGTACCTATCACGTGCTGGGTGGTGCGATCTCGCCGATGGACGGGATCGGCCCTGAGGACCTGCGGATCCGCGAGCTCCTGCAGCGGCTCGCCGACGGGACGGTGACCGAGCTCATCCTCGCCACCGATCCCAACATCCAGGGCGAGGCCACCGCCACGTACATCTCCCGGTCGCTGCGCGGAACGGGCCTCACCATCACGCGGCTGGCCTCTGGGCTGCCGGTCGGCGGAGACCTCGAATACGCTGACGAGGTGACTCTGGGTAGGGCGTTCGAAGGACGGCGGCCGATGCATGAGTGACGACCTACGGCGTGACGAGGCCGAGCGGGAGGAGCTGCTCGCCATCGCCGCCGAGTCGGCCCGCGACGCGCGCGACTACATCACCACCGTCACCGAGGTCGCCTCGGGACAGGCGGCGGACACGGCCATCCCGCTGCTCCTCCTCGCAACGGCGCAGCTGATCCTGACCGGCTCCCGACTGGGCGCGATCCAGGACGTCGTGCCCCTGGAACGCTTCGAGGCCGATCCGGGCCCGGACGCCGATGTCGACCCGTTGCGGGCCAACCTCAGCAACCTGCTGGAGGGTCTCGACGACTATGCCGATGTCGTCGATCCGGTGACGCGGGCCGAGCTAACCCGAGGATCGCTGTCGAACGACGTGGTCGAGATCGTCGCGGCGCTGGGCCACGGGCTGAGCCACTACGACGACGGGCGGCCCATCGAAGCGTTGTGGTGGTGGCAGTTCTCCTACCTGTCGACGTGGGGTGACCGCGCGGCCAGCTCCCTGCGGGTGCTCCAGTCGGTGCTGGCCCACTTGCGGCTCGACGCCGACGAGGAGACGGTGGCGTCTGCGGAGTTCGACGCCCTTCATCCCTAGGAGTTGAATCCCGTACCGAGGTACGGGTTTACCGTTCGATCATGGATGAATGGTGTGCTCCTGAGGCGTGTTCACTGCCGGTCGCCGACCAGCCCGGCCGGGTCGGGGAGTGGGACACGCTGTTCCAGAAGGCGGTACGGGAGATCGAGACGGTTCCCGGTGGGGTTCGGCTCGAGCTCGACCGTTCGCGGGTGAAGGTGGCGGCGGTCGCGGACCTCGCCGATCGCGAGTCGCAGTGCTGCGCGTTCTTCACCTTCGGGGTGACGGTGGCGTCGGACGCCCTGGCCTTGTCCGTCGACGCCGATCCCGAGCATGCCGAGGTGGTCGAGGCGCTGGCGGCGCGGGCTCTTCGGTTGAGTGCGGCCCGATGACAGGTATGCGGGCCGGCGAGGTCTCGCGTACTGCCGGTGTCGGCGTCGAGAGCCTTCGCTACTACGAGCGGCGCGGGTTGATGCCGGTACCGGAGCGATCGCTGGGCGGCCACCGCGTCTACTCGGAGGCTGATGTCACGCGGCTCCGGGTGATCCGGGCCGCCGCGCGGCTCGGGTTCACGCTCGCCGAGATCGCCGAGCTCCTCGACGTCGGGGTGCATCGGCACGGGTCTCGGCGTCAGAGTGACGCGGACCTGCATATGCGCGTCGAGGCGAAGCTCGACGAGGTCCGCTCCCGTATCGACGATCTGCGGGTCGTGGAGTCCTCCCTGGAGGCAGCGTTGACGGCGGGATGCCGGGATCTGGAGGAGTGCGCGGGCTCGCCCTGCTGCCCGATTCCGTTCCCGCAGCTCGCCGCACCATCTTGACGGTGGGAGCCGCAACAATGACGGCGTGCCGACCGTCGCCCCGGCCAACGAGCGGCTAGGGCGATGTTCAATGAACGGCGCGGGGTTCGTTGGAACCTCGTGCGTGGTCCTGAGCCGGGCGGCATTCGCCGCTTTGGCCGGGTCCCTGGTACTGGTGGGTCGTCTGGGATGACATGAACGCCTGTGGATGAATGCCATTGTGGCGCAACGGTATTCGGGTGTGGACAGTCTTGACGGACATGGTGAGCAGCAAGTAGAATCGAACAAACGTTCTGCATCCGGGGGGAACCGATGAGCCGAGTGGCGACCACGGAACTCAGCGCCGATGAATCAGCTGGTCCCGCAGCGCTCGACCACATTCCGGATGCGGTGTCGGACGCGCTGGAGCTGCTGGCTGCGCCGCCCCGTCTGTCCGCCGCGAGCTGGGCGGTTCAGACGGCCGTGTGGGCGGACCGGCGCATCGACGACGACGATGCCGCCGCGTGGGTCGAGGACGAGTTGCGGGTCATCGAGGCGGTCGAAAGGGTAAAGGCGTGGGCCGACTTTCAGGGCCTCGCCGCGCTGCAACGCATGCGGGAGGCGGTGCACGAGCAGGTCCGCGCCCACAACGACGATCTGGAGCACCTCACGCAGGCTCCGGTGTTGTCTCCGGAGGTGGTGGCCGCTGAGTCGCTGACCGCGGCAGTCGACGAGGCCGCCCTGGCGACCGGCCTGCCCGCCTGGGAGGTGGCCCGACGGCTGCAGCTGAGCGCCGACGCCGGCGGCCGAGGGGCTCGTGTCCTGGCGGCGTTGGCCGGTGGAGAGGTGACCCTCGAGCGGGCGCTTCGCATCCATCGAGAGACCGAGCGGCTCGGGACCGAGGTGGCACTCGCGGTGTCCGAGCGGCTCCTCGCGCCGGGTCGCGACGGCACCATCCGCTCGCATGCGGCGTTCCTGCGTGAGCTGCGCCGTCAGGTCGCCCTGCACACGCCGGACCCCGCTGAGGAACGTGCCGCCGCGATCGCCGGGCGGGACGCCTCGGCCATGCTCGACCCTGACGCGATCGGCACAGGCAGCCTGCTGGTGACCGGGGAAGCCGGACGCGTCTGTGCCGCCATCGGCCGCGTCGACGACCTCGCTCGGACTCTGCGGAGAGCAGGTGACCCGCGGACCCTGCGGCAGCTGCGCTCCGACGTGGCACTGGACCTGCTGCTCTACGGCTGGGCGACTCCCGACCCGCCTGAGGGGGAAGGTCCGCGTGCGGCCGACCCGCCTGAGGGGGAAGGTCCGCGTGCGGCGATCCCCGAGCAGTCGCGGACCTTCATGGGTCACCCGCCGCCGGCTCACGTCACGATCACGGTCTCCTTGACCACGCTGCTCGGCCTCGACGAGGAGGTCGCCGAGATCGCCGGACACGGCTTCGTTCCCGCGGCGCAGGCCCGCCAGCTGGCCATGGCGCACGGATCGGTGTGGCGGCGGCTCGTCGTCGACCCGGTGACCGGGGCCGCGCTGGACCTGTCCACGCGACGCTATCGACCCACTCGGGCGATGGCCGACCTGATCGCCGCCCGGGACGGGATGTGCCGCGGGCCTGGCTGCACGGTTCCGGCCGACCGATGCGATCTCGACCACGACACTCCCTGGCCGATCGGCCCGACGGCGATCGTCAACCTGTCGCGCAAGCACCGGCGGCATCACAACCACAAGACCCGCGGCACCTGGACCGCGACCACCACGCACGACGGCGCCATCACCTGGCGCACCCGAGCGAAACGTCGCTACACGACCTACCCGCGCGATTATCAGGATCCGCTGGCCAAGCCGGTCACCGAGCAGGACATCGAACGGGTCCTCGCCGAGGATCCGCCGCCGTTCTAACTTGGGCATCGACCCCGCGTGGTTGGAGCGCGACCAGACGCGGTGAGCGTGACGGCGATCATGGAGCTGCCGGAGGGGTAGCCAGACCCTTTGCGACGGCGAGCACCTCCGGCTCTACAGCTGCACCGGCAGCCGAGCGGCACCTGGCGGATCAGCGCCGCCGGCTCCGGTCCCTGAGCCGGCATCTCACGGAGCGGCGCGTCCCGAGCCGTCGAAGGGCCGCCGATAAACTGGACGTTCCGTCGTCGCCGTGAGGAAGCAGTTCGCAGTGAGCTTGGTCGTGCAGAAGTACGGCGGCTCCTCCGTGGCCGACGCCGACAGCATCAAGCGGGTCGCCCACCGGATCGTCGAGGCCCGCAAGGCCGGCCACTACGTGTGTGTCGTCGTCTCCGCCATGGGCGACACCACCGACGAGCTCCTCGACCTGGCGAACCGGGTCACCCCGCTGCCGCCCGGCCGCGAGCTCGACATGCTGCTCACCAGCGGTGAGCGCATCTCGATGGCCCTGCTGGCCATGGCCATCGCCAACCTTGGGCACGAGGCCCGTTCCTTCACCGGCAGCCAGGCCGGCGTCATCACCGATGCGGTCCACGGCAAGGCCCGCATCATCGACGTCACCCCGGGCCGGATCCAGACCGCACTGGACGCCGGGCACATCGCCATCGTCGCCGGGTTCCAGGGCGTCAGCCAGGACACCAAGGACATCACCACGCTCGGTCGCGGCGGCTCCGACACCACCGCGGTCGCCCTGGCCGCCGCGCTCAACGCCGACGTCTGCGAGATCTACAGCGACGTCGACGGCATCTTCACCGCTGACCCGCGCATCGTGTCCAGCGCCCGGAAGATCCACCATCTCAGCAACGAGGAGATGCTCGAGATGGCCGCCTGCGGCGCAAAGATCCTCCACCTGCGCTGCGTCGAGTATGCCCGGCGCTTCGACATGCCGATCCACGTCCGCTCCTCGTTCTCCCCGCAGGAGGGCACCTGGATCACCGACAAGCCCCAGCCGGGCCCGGAAGGAGAGACCGTGGAAGCGCCGATCATCGCCGGCGTCGCGCACGACCGCAGCGAGGCCAAGATCACGGTGGTCGGCGTCCCCGACCGAGCCGGCATGGCTGCCGAGATCTTCCAGGCCGTGGCTCGCGCCGAGATAAATCTGGACATGATCGTCCAGAACGTCTCCGCCTCGGAGACCGGTCTGACCGACATCTCCTTCACGCTGCCGAAGACCGACGGTCAGATCGGCATGCAGGCGCTTGCCCAGATCCAGAGCCAGGTCGGCTTCGCCACCCTCCTCTACGACGACCACATCGGCAAGCTCTCGTTGATCGGTGCCGGTATGCGGTCGCACCCTGGCGTCTCAGCCACCCTGTTTCAGGCGCTTGCCGACGCAGGCATCAACATCGAGATGATCTCGACGTCCGAGATCCGCGTCTCGG
>DATLPT010000076.1:0-8853 GCA_035535635.1 Lapillicoccus sp.
CCATCGCTCGGCCGCGCAGAACGGGCAGTACTCCGCGCCGACGTAGAGCACGCCGGGCTTCCCATCGGTCGTCAGCGGTGGGGCTCCGGAGATCGCCTTCGGCGGGTTGGACACGCCCACCCCGAGGCCGACCTGGTCGAAGGTGGCCACAGGGATCGTGTTCAGCGTCGTGTAGACGCCGGCGTCCAGCGGGCCACTCGCCGCAGCCTGCGGCTTCGGGCCGAACAGCGCGACCCCGATGAGCACGGCAACCACGACCACGATCGCGGCCACCGCAGCGATGGCGATGGTCAGGCGACGGCGGCGCTCAGCCGCCTGCTGCTGCGCCCTGAGCTGGTTGAGTCGGACGTTGTCGGCCCGCGCGCTCTTCGCCACGGCAGAACGGTAACCGGTCGGGCTGTGGTCGGTCAGCGGGTCAGCCGCCGATGCGTCCCAATCGGTATGCGGGTCAGCGCGCCGCCGCGCGCTGCCGGGCGATCTCGTAGAGCGTCACGCCTGCGGCGACGCCGGCGTTCAGCGACTCGACCGCCGACGACATCGGAATCGAGACCACCTGGTCGCACGTCTCACGCACCAGGCGGGAGAGGCCCTTGCCCTCGGACCCGACCACGACGACCACGGGTTCGGTCGCGAGCTCCAGGCCGGGCAGCTGCACGTCGCCCTCCATGTCGAGGCCGAGGACGAAGAACCCCGCCTTTTGGAACTTCTCGAGCGCACGGGTGAGGTTCGGGACCCGAGCGACCGGTACGCGCGCGGCCGCCCCCGCAGAGGTCTTCCACGCGCTGGCCGTCATGCCCGCCGAACGCCGCTCCGGCAGCACCACCCCGTGCCCGCCGAACGCGGCGACCGACCGGATCACCGCCCCGAGGTTGCGCGGGTCCGTGACCCCGTCGAGGGCGACCACGAGGGGGATGCCCGGCGCCTCAGGGTCGACGAGGTTGGCTGCGTCGACGTAGGAGTACGGCGGCACCTGGACCGCGAGGCCCTGGTGGACGGCCCCGTCGGTCAGCCGGTCGAGCTCTCCGCGAGGCGTCTCCAGGACCGGGATGCCGCGTCCGCTCGCGGTCTTGAGCGCCTCGCGGACGCGGTCGTCGGCGTCGATCCGACCCGACTTGGACACCACGTACATCGTCGTGACCGGGACCTCCGCCCTCAGGGCTTCGATGACCGCGTTCCGTCCCGCGACGATCTCGGACGACGGCTTGCCGGCGGACCGGCCCGACCCGTGAGCGGGACGGCCCTGCGGGCGTGAGCCGGTCGCATACCCTGCCTTGCCGCCGCTCGGCTTGGAGGCGGCACGGACCCTCTTGGCTGCTGGGTGGTACTCACGGTCGGTGGCCTTGGGGGTCGGTCCCTTGCCCTCCAAGCCTTTTCGGCGCTGACCTCCGGAACCGACGGTGGCACCCTTGCCGGACTTGCGCACCGCGCCGCGGCGCTGCGAGTTGCCCGGCACGTCAGGTTCCGTCCCGGCGCGCGAGCGACCAGCGCGCGCCGGACGGCGTGTCCTCGATGGCGATGCCCGCCGCGGCGAGCCGGTCGCGGATCGCGTCGGCGGCGTCGAACTCCCGTGCTGCCCGGGCCGCTTGGCGCGCGGCGAGCTGGTCGGACACCAGGGAGCCCAACGCGGCGAGCGCGTCGTCGGAGCCGCCCGCGCCGGCGTTGTCCCAGACGGGTGAGAGCGGGTTCACACCGAGGACCTCGGTCATCGCGACCACGGACGCCGCGGCCTCGTGCGCGGTCTCGTCGTCACCGTCGTCCAAGGCGGTGTTGCCGGCGCGCACCGTGTCGTGGACGACGGCCAGCGCACCGGAGACGTTGAGGTCGTCGTCCATCGCGTCCCGAAAAGCCTGCGGCAGAACGCCATTCACGCCATCCAGGGACTTCATCCGGTCGGCGCGCTCCAGGAAGCCGGCGATCCGCTCGACGGTGGCTCGGGCCTCGATCAGCGAGCCCTCGTGGTACTCGATGGTCGACCGGTAGTGCGCGGCGGTGAGGTAGTAGCGGACCGCGAGGGGTGTGGCCACCTCGACGATCCGGTTTACCTCCAAGGCGTTGCCGAGGGACTTCCCCATCTTCTGACCCTTGACGGTCACCCACGCGTTGTGGAGCCAGTACCGCGCGAACCCGAGGCCCGCCGCGTGGGACTGGGCTTGCTCGTTCTCATGGTGCGGGAAGCGGAGGTCGATGCCCCCGCCGTGGATGTCAAAGGTGTCACCGAGGTAGCGCCGCGCCATGGCGGAGCACTCGAGGTGCCAGCCGGGCCGCCCGGACCCGTACGGCGTGGTCCACGACGCGGTCAGCGGCTCGTCGTCCTTGTGTCCCTTCCACAGGGCGAAGTCACGGATGTCCTTCTTGCCACGCGGGTCGGCGTCCTCGGCGGCCGCCATGTCGTCCGGCGACTGGTGGCTGAGCGAGCCGTACTCCGGCCACGACATGACGTCGAAGTAGACGTCGCCGGAGTCGTCCGGAGATGGGTATGCGTGTCCGCGCTCGACGAGGGCGTCCATCAGCTCGATCATCTCGGGGATGTGGCCGGTGGCCCGCGGCTCGTAGGTCACCGGGAGGACGCCGAGCGAGTCCAGCGCCGCGGTGGTGAGGCGCTCGTTGCGGTAGGACAACGCATACCAGGGCTCACCCGCCTCGGCGCTCTTGCGCAGGATCTTGTCGTCGATGTCGGTGACGTTGCGGACGACGGTGACCTGGTAGCCGTGGCCGATCTCCAGCCACCGGCGCAGCACGTCGAAGGCCACGGCGAAGCGAACATGCCCGATGTGGGGCGCCCCCTGCGTGGTCAGGCCGCAGATGTAGATGCCCACGCGTCCGGGTTCCAGCGGTTCGAAGTCGCGCAGGGCACGCGCGGCCGTGTCGTAGAGGCGCAGGGGCACCGGCCGAGTTTACCGATGCGGACCGGCCCCTCTGGACGCTCGACCGGCCCAGCGCCAGTGGTGAAGTGTTGGCGGTGGTGGTGAGCCGTGCCGTCGCGACGGGTACCGTGTTGGACACACGCGGCACGAAGGAGAACGGATGCCAGCAGTCCCTAATCGGGGGGCGCCGCACGACCGTTCGGCGCCGCGTCCCCAGCTGGACGAGAGGCGGTTTCGCGCGGCGGGGCTAGCCACCTCCATCGTGGCCGCCCTGATCGCCGTCGTCGGCGTCGTCATCGCGCGCGGCGTCTTCGGCATTCCCCTCTACGGCACGCCGCAGTCCGGGGTCTGGGGCAGCGGGGCGGTCATCGGCTACGCCTTCTCCGCGTTTCTCTGCGGCGTGCTGGCGACGGGCCTGCTGTTCCTCCTGCTGCGGACGACGCCGTCGCCCATCACCTACTTCGGGTGGATCGTCGGGCTGGTGACGGCCGTCGCCGCAGTGCTCCCGTTAACCGTCCCCGGGGACATCGGCGCCAAAGTGGCGACCGCGCTCATCAACGCGGCGATCGGCATCGCGATCGGGACGCTGACCGTGTCGGCCGCCCGGCGGTCGATCCTCTACGTCCCGCCGACCGAGCCGGAGCTCCAGCCCCCGTTCATCTGACCGAGCAGCGGTTCCTGGGAGTTCGCCCAGGGTTCCTTGTGCTTCCCCCTTGTGCGTGCCAGGGTCGTTCGGTGGTCCCGGGACCCCGACCCGGAACCGGGTGCGCCGCTGGCGCTGAACGGAAGAAGGAACCATGACCGCACCCCTCACTTCGACCCGACTCCGCTCGACCCGACACCGCTCCCGACTCGCGGCCGCCGAACTCCTGGCCGGCGCAGCGGGCCTCGTGCTGGTCGCCGCCGTGCCGGCGAGCGCCGCTGCGCCGGCGGGCAAACCGACCGGATCGTTGCCCGGCGGATACAAGAACCTCGTCGTCATCTACGAGGAGAACCACTCGTTCGACAACCTCTACGGCGCCTGGGGCCGGGTCGGCGGGCAGGTCGTCAACGGCCTGCAGAACGCGACCGCCGCCAAGACGATCCAGGTCGCTCAGGACGGCACCGCATACCGATGCCTGCTGCAGAACGACGTCAACCTCGCCTCGCCGCCGCTCTCGAGCATCTGCCACGACCCGGCGCACGCTGTCCCGGACAGCCACTTCCGCAACTGGTGGTTCACCATCGACGACTACATCAAGCCCACGGACACGACGTGTCCGGCGCCCGGCGCCTCGGCGCCCTTCGGCGTCCTGAAGGGCCAGGGCCTGCCCGGCGGCTGCACCCGTGACATCGTCCACCGCTTCTACCAGGAGCAGTACCAGATCAACGACGGCCGGCAGAACCGCTACGTCACCGGGTCCGACGCGGTCGGACTGGTCATGGGCCGCTACGACACCAAGGCCCTCCCGATCTACCGCTACCTGCACAGCAAGGGCGCGCCGAACTACGTCGTCGCGGACAACTTCTTCCAGGCGGCGTTCGGCGGCTCGTTCCTCAACCACCAGTACCTCATCGCCGCGCGAGCGCCCGTGGTCACCACCGTGCCAACGACCGTGGTGAACTCGATCCTCGACGAGGCTGGTTTCCCGAACAGCACGTACCCGCTCTACCACCCGACCACCGCGGTGACGGACGGCGCCCTGACGGTGAAGTGCGCCAACAGCGCGACGTTCGACTACGTAAACGCCTGCGGCAACATCGCGGTCAACACCATCCAGCCGGCCAGCCCACCGCACAGCAGTGGCGCGGCGATGCCGTTGGTCGACGACTCCGTCTACCCGAACATCGGCGACCGGATGACCGCGCGCGGCATCACGTGGAACTGGTACTCGGGCGGCTGGGACGACGCGGAGGCCGGACACCCCGGGCCCCTGTTCCAGTACCACCACCAGCCGTTCAACTACTTCGCCTACTACGCCCCAGGAACGCCGGGACGCACCCATCTGAAGGACGAGACCACGTTCTTCACGGCGGCCAAGAACGGCACGCTGCCGCAGGTCTCGTTCGTCAAGCCGTATGGCGCCGAGAACGAGCACCCGGGGTATGCGAGTGAGCCGAACGGCAGCGACCACCTCGTCGACCTGCTCGAGGCGGTCACGTCCGGGCCGCAGGCCAAGGACACGCTCGTCGTCGTGACCTACGACGAGTTCGGCGGTCAGTGGGACCACGTCTCGCCGCCGGTCGTCGACAAGTGGGGACCTGGAACCCGGATCCCCGCGCTCGTGCTCTCGGCCGGGATGGTCAAGTCCGGCGTCGACCACACCCAGTACGACACTACGTCGATCATGGCAACCATCGAGCGGAGCTACGACCTGGCTCCGGTCGACACCCGTGACGCGATAGTCAAGGACCTGACCGCCGCCGTTCGGCTGGGCGATCCGCGCCACCACGGGCAGGACGGTCGCTAAGGGTCTGGAGCTCGAGCGGGGCCGTCGGCGAGCCGACGGCCCTGCTCGGACCCGCTCTGAGGTCACGTAGCCTCGAGGTCATGACGCCGGTGGTCCTCGTCGTCCAGCACCAGCAGCTGTGCCCCCCGGGCTGGGTCGGTGAGTGGCTCACCGAGGAAGGCCTGCGGCTAGACGTCCGGCACCCGTATGCGAACGAGCCCCTTCCCGACGACCTGCGTGAGCACGACGGACTCCTCGTCCTCGGCGGCCAGATGAGCGCGAACGACGACGATGCATACGCCTGGCTGTCCCCGACCAAAGACCTCATCCGATGCGGAGCCGAGTTCGGCGTTCCGGTGCTCGGCATCTGTCTCGGTCACCAGCTGGCGGCGGTCGCGCTGGGCGGCGAGGTCGTCGTCAACGCGACCGGCAAGCGCCGGGGCGTCCTCGACACCAGCTGGGCCGACGACGTGGCCGACGACGACGTGCTCGGTGCGTGCGGCCCGAGGGCGGTCTTCTGGCACCGCGACGTCGTCACGCGCCTGCCCGAGGGCACCCGGGTGCTGGCCCGCGCGCAAACCGGAGAGCTGGTGGCCGCGCGGTACGCGCCCACCGCCTGGGGTGTGCAGTGCCACCCCGAGGCCCGGCCGGAGATCGTCAGAGGCTGGGCGACCAAGGACCGGGCGCTCGCGACGTCCGACGCCGAGGCGGCCGTGGTCGACCGGGCGCTCGCTGCGGTCACGGGGGCCCGCAGGGAGCTGGAAGCGGCGTGGCGGCCGCTGGCGACGGGCTTCGCGGATCAGGTTCGCGCGAGCGCGGCTAGTCGAGGACGGACACCGCCAGTTCCTGTAGGCGCTCCGGGTCGGCGATGACGTCGATGGCGGTGATGTGTTCTCCAGCCGTCCGGAACGCCAGGGCCACGGCCAACCGTCCCTCCACCGCCATCACCAGCCCCACCGACCCGTCGACCAGCGCGACGGCGGTCTGCGGTGCCCGGACCGCGGACGCAACAGCGCCGTGCGCCACGGCTCTCGCACCCTGCAGCACCCGGGGGGTGGAGGTGGATGCCGCCGTGCGGTCGGCGTGGAGGACCACGTCCGGGTCGAGGACCGCGACCAACCCCTCGAAGTCACCGGTGCGGACCGCAGACAGATAGGCCTCGACCAGCCGGCGCTGCCGGACGACGTCGCGACCGGACAGGTGGCCGCTGCCGCGGACCCGCCGCCGCGCCCGGCTCGCCAGCTGGCGGGTCGCCGTGGGCGTCCGGTCGACGAGCGGCGCGATCTCCTCGAACGGCAGGTCGAACATGTCGTGCAGGACGAAGGCCAGGCGCGCCGCGGGACTCAGAGTGTCGAGGACGACGAGGAGGGCCAGTCCCACCGAGTCGGCGAGGACGGCCTGCGGCTCCGGCTGAGCGTCGGACCCCTCGTCGAGGGAAGTGTCCACTACCTCCGCCGCCTCGAGCGGCTGCTCGCGCCGGGTTCGCCGCGACCGGAGCATGTTGAGACTCACCCGCGCGACGACGGTGGTCAGCCACGCCGACAGGTTGTCGACCTCGGCGGAGTTTGTGCGGTTCAGCCGGAGCCAGGTCTCCTGCACGGCGTCCTCCGCGTCGGTGGCGGACCCGAGCATGCGGTACGCCACGGCAGCCAGCCGTCCGCGCTCTCGCTCAAAGCGGTCAGCGAGCCAGTCCTGGTCGTTCTCGGGCACGGTGTCACGTTCCTTCCGTCTGCCGGGTCGTAGCAGTAGACCCGCAAGAGGTTCCCGTTGTGACCGGTCGCGGTCCACCAAGCCACCTCACCCAAGGAGCAGACCATGTCCTCACCCGTCCTCGTCACCGGCGGTACCGGAACCCTCGGCCGTCTCGTCGTCGCACGACTCCGCGACGCCGGGCGCGAGGTCCGGGTGCTGAGCCGGACATCCGGTCGGCTCGGTCCGGGGATCGAGGTCGTCGTCGGCGATCTTCTGACCGGTGCCGGCGCGGACCGGGCGGTCGCGGGAGTAGAGACAGTCGTCCACTGTGCCGGGACCGCCACGGCGGACGACGTCAAGGCATTGACGCTGACGCGGTCGGCCGCCGCCGCGGGCGTCCGGCACCTCGTCTTCATCTCCGTCGTCGGCGCCGACCGGGTTCCGGTCGTCAGCCCGGTCGACCGCGCGATGTTCGGGTACTTCGCGTCGAAGCGGGCTGCCGAACGGGTCGTGGAGAACTCGGGGATCCCGTACACCACGCTGCGGGCGACCCAGTTCCACGAGCTGGCGCTGACCACCCTTTCGGCGATGTCCCGGTTGCCGGTGATCCCGGTGCCCAGCCGCACCCGGTTCCAGCCGGTCGCCGCGGCCGAGGTGGCGGACCGGCTCGTCGAGCTGACGCTGGGCCGGCCGTCCGGGCTGGTGTCCGACTTCGCCGGCCCGCACATTCTCGGGATGGAGGAGATGCTGCGCGGGTTCGTGCGGACCGCCGGTCGTCGGCGGTGGCTGATTCCCGTTCGGATGCCCGGTCGGGCCGCCCGCGCCATCCGGGACGGCGCGAACCTGGCGCCGGACCATGCCGACGGCCGCGAGACCTGGGAGAACTTCCTCGCCACCCACGTCGCCGAACGGCAGAGTGATCCCTCACCGGCGCATACCTGAGTGCCGGCCACAGTCTCCGGTCACCGGCTCGGCTGAGTCACCGGTCACCGTTCGGCTCGGCTGCCAGTCGAGGCGCTTGGCTGCCGGTATTCAGGCAGTCAAGCCGCCCGAATGCCAGTCGAGCCAGGCGGTTGAGCAGCCGTTCGGTGGGTGGAACCGGGTCTCAGTCGCGTGGCCGCCGGACCACCAGCGCGGTCGCGACGGCGGCGACTCCCTCACCGCGGCCCGTCAGCCCGAGACCGTCGGTCGTGGTTCCGCTCACCGAGACCGGCGCGCCGGCCGCCTGACTCAGCACGCCCTCGGCCTCGGCCCGCCGTGTCCCGACCTTGGGCCGGTTGCCGACGACCTGGACGGCGACGTTGCCGATCTGCCAGCCCGCCTCCCGAACCAGCCGTGCCGCCTCGGCGAGGAGCGCGACCCCGGAGGCCCCCGCATACTCCGGCCGGCTCGTGCCGAAGTGCGCGCCGAGATCGCCGATTCCCGCGGCCGAGAACAGCGCATCGCAGGCGGCGTGCGCGGCGACGTCACCGTCCGAATGTCCGTCGAGTCCTCGCTCGCCAAGCCAGTGCAGCCCGGCCAGCCAGAGCGGCCGGTCGCTGCCCTCAGCGGCCAAGGCGTGCACGTCGACACCGATCCCGACGCGCGGGAGGTCAGGCACGGTCGTCCCAGTCGATCGGGCCGCGGTGCAGGAGATGTGGGGCCGCCTGGGCGACCGGCTTCACAACGAGCCGGTCGACGTTGACGTGCTGCGGCAGGTTGACGCAGAACGCGATGCACTCGGCAACATCCTCAGCGGTGAGCGGCCGGTCCACGCCTTCGTAGACGGCGTCCGCCTTGCTCTGGTCGCCGTGGTAACGGACCAGCGAGAACCCCTCGGTATGCACCATGCCCGGGCAGATCTCGACGACCCGGATCCGCTCACCGTT
>DATLPT010000077.1:0-4177 GCA_035535635.1 Lapillicoccus sp.
GTCTTCCAGGGCGTCGTGATCCGACGGCACGGCGGAGGCGTCGGCGAGACGTTCACGGTGCGCAAGGTGTCGTTCGGCGTGGGCGTGGAGCGGACCTTCCCCCTGCACACCCCCATCATCGACAAGATCGAGGTCGTCACCCGCGGTGACGTCCGTCGCGCGAAGCTGTACTACCTGCGCGACCTGCGCGGCAAGGCGGCCAAGATCAAGGAGAAGCGCGGGTCGGTGCCGGCTGGCAAGGGCAAGGGCCGGGCGTCGTCGCCCGCCGCGGCCGACTCCAGTGCAGCAGCAGCGTCCGGCGCAACGTCCGAGTGACGTCCGAATGACGTCCGGCGAGCCCGACACCGAACCGGCGCCGGGCTCACCGGTCGCGGACACGGGTCCCGGCGGGCGGGCAGAGCCGGTGGGCAGGGCCGGCCGCCGTTCCGAGAGCAGGTGGTGGCCGTACGTCGTCTTCGGCGTGGTGCTGGTCATCCTGCTGCGGGCGTTCGTCGTCCAGTCGTTCTCGGTCCCCAGTGAGTCGATGCAACCGACCATCGAGCCCGGTGACCGCCTGCTCGTCAACCGGTTCGTCCGGGGCGACGACGTGCAGCGCGGCGACATCGTCGTCTTCGACGGCACCGACGTGTTTCCGGTGGGGTCGGGCGGCGACGGAGGATCGGCCTTCGGTCCGCTGGGGGCACTCGGGCGGGCCCTTGGCGGTCTGCTCGCGCTCGACACCGGTACCGATTACCTCAAGAGGGTCATCGGGCTGCCGGGCGACCGGGTGGCCTGTTGCGACGCCTCCGGGCGGGTCACCGTCAACGGCGTCGGCGTGGACGAGCCGTACGTCCTACCGGGGGACCGGCCGAGCGACCTGACCTTCGACGTCCGCGTCCCGGAGGGGCACCTTTGGGTCATGGGCGACCACCGCAGCGCGAGCGGCGACTCCCGCTCGTATCTCGGCCGGCCGGGCGGTGGGATGGTCCCGGTCGATGAGGTGATCGGACAGGTGACGGTGCGATACTGGCCGCCGGGCCGCCTCGGTTCCCTCGGGGGACCCGGCCCGGTGTCCACCGTCCCATTGCCCGCCGGAGCTGGTCAGTGACCTCATCGACATCACCGTTCGGGGCGTCTGGCGTCACCGCGGGACGAGCCGGCCACCGGGCAACGGCGCCGACGGGCCGGCCATGACGGAGGAGACCGCGGAGCAGCGGCTCCGGCGGATCGCCAATGCGCGGGCCGCCGAGGCCGCGCAGGCCCGTGACAAGGGACTGCGGCGGTCGCCACGAGTGGCGGGTTCGGGCCCGCGTCCGGGACGCCGGCCCGAACCCGCGGCGGACCCAGCTCCTGGAGCGGCTCGCCGCCCTGATTCCGCGGCTGCCGCCGGAGCGGCTGCCGGACCTGGTTACGGACCTACGTCCGGGCCTCCTCCAGAGCCCGAGGACGACTGGGACGAGGACGAGGACTACGACGAGGAGTCGCCGTCCTTCCTGGAGAACGTGTGGGGCGGGGTCAAGGAGATCCTCATCATCGCCGTCATGGCGCTGGTGCTGTCGTTCATCGTCAAGACGTGGCTGATCCAGGCGTTCTACATCCCCTCCGGGTCGATGGAGAACACCCTCGTGCGCGACGACCGGGTGATCGTCAGCAAGCTGACCCCGGGCCCGTTCGACCTCAACCGAGGCGACGTCGTGGTGTTCAAGGACCCGGGTAACTGGTTGGGTACCGTCCCCGAGTCGCGAGAGGGCGGCCCGCGCGAGACGCTCCGCCGCGTGCTGCAGTTCGTCGGCCTGGTTCCCGACGACTCCGACGAGCACCTCATCAAGCGCGTCATCGGCATGCCCGGAGACCACGTCGTCTGCTGCGACAAGGACGGGAAGCTGACCATCAACGGCGTTGCGGTGAGCGAGCCGTACATCCGCCAGGGGGACAGCCCCGGCGGCGGCAAGCCCAATTTCGACATCACCGTCCCGCCGGGTCGCGTGTGGGTCATGGGCGACCACCGCAGCGACTCCAGCGACTCCCGTTTCCATGATGACGGGACCGGCGCCACGGGGTCGGTGCCGATCGAGGACATCACCGGGCGCTCGGTGATGGTCGTCTGGCCGATCGACCACGTCACGTGGCTCTCCGTCCCCGAACGCGTGTACGCCGACGTCCCGCCCGCCTCCGGCCAACCGGCCCCGACCCCGGCGTCGACCGGCGCCACCGGCTGAGTGGTCGTCAGCCGGACCAAGAAGCCCTCGCTGCGCGTCGAGCGAGCGTTGCAGCGGGACGGCCATCGTGTGCTGGCCGGGATGGACGAGGTGGGCCGCGGCGCCCTGGCCGGCCCGGTCTCCGTCGGCGTCGTCGTCATCGACGAGACCTGCCGGTCCGCGCCACCTGGGGTCAAGGACTCGAAGCTGCTGACACCGCCGGCCCGCGGGCGGATGGTGCGGCCGATCCAGCGGTGGGCCCGCGCATACGCCGTCGGCCACGCCTCCCCGGCCGAGATCGACGAGATCGGGATCATGGGCGGCCTGCGGCTGGCCGGTATGCGGGCCCTCGCCGTGGTGGCGGCCGCCGGCATCGTGCCGGACCTGGTCATCCTCGACGGCAACCACGACTGGCTCACCCCGCCTGACGAGATCGGGCTGCTGGCGTTCGCTCACGAGGGAGCCCCGACGGTGCCGCCAGTGACGACGATGATCAAGGCCGACCTCAAGTGTTCGTCGGTGGCCGCGGCGTCGGTGCTCGCCAAGGTCGAGCGGGACGCGATGATGGTCGCCCTCGACGGGGACCACTCGGTCTACGGGTGGGCGGAGAACAAGGGCTACGCCGCGCCGGAGCACATGCTGGCGCTCGAGGCGCACGGCCCGTGCGTCCAGCACCGCCGGTCCTGGCGGCTCCCTGGCATGCCCAGCCTGGAGGAGCTGCTCGAGGGCGGGGTGATAGAACTGAGCGCGCTGGACGTTCGCGAGGCCGGGCCCGAGGAGTCGACGGGATGAGTTGGCGATGAGTTCGGAGGATCTCGAGAAGTACGAGACCGAGATGGAGCTCCAGCTCTACCGGGAGTACCGCGACGTCGTCTCGCTCTTCACCCACGTGGTGGAGACCGAGCGCCGGTTCTACCTGTGCAACCAGGTCGACATGAAGGTCCGCGGGGACGGCGGAGAGGTCTTCTTCGACGTGACGATGCACGACGCGTGGGTGTGGGACATCTACCGGCCGGCCCGGTTCGTCAAGACGGTGCGGGTGGTGACGTTCAAGGACGTCAACATCGAGGAGCTCCCGAAGACCGACCTGGAGCTGCCGTCGTAGGTGGCTGGTAGCGTCCCCCGGTCATAGCGGGGGGACGTGCGGTCGTCCACATGCCGTGCGCGTTCCGTCCCACGATCCACAGCCGGTACGCGGGGTGGTGCGCCGGCGCATACAGACCGGCACCGTGAGGGCATGGATACCTCGGGAGCCGTCGCCACGGGCATGTCGTGGCGCACCGCGCACGGTCTTGGCAGCTACGGCGAGCGAATGGCCGTGCGCTACCTCACCGACCGCGGCCTGGAGGTCCTCGACCGCAACTGGCGGTGCGACCTCGGCGAGGTGGACATCGTCGCCCGCGACGTTGGCTGCCTGGTCGTCTGCGAGGTGAAGACCCGACGCAGCACCACCTTCGGGCAGCCCATCGAGGCGGTGGACCACCGCAAGCTGGCCCGGCTCCGGCGGCTCGCGGCGGCGTGGCTCGCGGAGCGCCGGGCGCTTGGTGAACCGGTCCACCACATCTCCGGAGTGCGCGTCGACGTCGTCGGTGTGCTGCGGCCTCGGCGGGGTCCATGCCGCATCGAGCACGTCGTCGGGGCGTTGTCGTGACCCTCGGGCGCACCCGGGCCGTAGGGCTGCGCGGGATCGTCGGGTTCCTCGTCGACGTCGAGGTCGACGTCTCTTCGGGCCTGCCCGCCTTTCACGTGGGCGGTTGCCCGGACAGCGCGTGCGCGCAGGCTCCGAGCCGCGTCAAGGCGGCCGCGGCCAACTCCGGCCACCCCATCCCGCTGCGCCGGGTCACGGTCAACCTGTCCCCGGCGTCGATCCCGAAGCTCGGTTCCGGCTTCGACCTCGCCATCTGCGTCGCCGCCCTGGTGGCCACCGAGTCCATTCCTCCGGAGGTCGTGCGGGAGGTCGTCCACATCGGCGAGCTGGGACTCGACGGGACCGTACGGTC
>DATLPT010000078.1:0-12019 GCA_035535635.1 Lapillicoccus sp.
AAGGTCGGTGGCGAGGTGGAGGCATACCTCCGCGACGTCGACCCCGACACGCAGCCGCGCGGCATCGAGCGGGTGGTCTCCATGCGCACCGCCAGCCTGGTGCTGACCGGCCGGGTCGACCGGATCGACGAGCGCGAGGGAGCCGACGGGCCGGAGCTCGTCGTCGTCGACTACAAGACCAGCCGGCGCACCTGCACCGAGGAGGACGCGCGGACGTCGTTGCCTCTGGCCCTGTATGCGGCCGCGGCGTGGCGGATGTTCCGCCGCCGGTGCGTCCGGGTCGAGCTCCATCATGTGCCCACCGGCACGGTGGCGGCGCACACGCATACCGGCGAGTCGCTGGCCCGCAAGCTGGACGAGGCCGACTCGCTCGCCCGCGACGCCCGGGCCGCGGACGCGTCGTTCGCCGACCTCGCCGACCTGTCGCCGTCCTTCCCACCCCTGCCGTCCGCGCTGTGCGCGTGGTGCGACTACCGTGCGTCGTGTCCGGAGGGACAGCGGATGGGGCCGGAGAAGTCCTCCTGGGCAGCCCTCGAAGCCGGTGACGAGAGGCGTGCGCATGGCCAGTCGTACCCCGAGGAGGAGCTCCTCCAGCCCCTCGGCGGGCCGGTCCGCCTGGGTGGTCGCGGTGGCGAACCAGAAGGGCGGCGTGGCGAAGACGACGTCGGTCGCGAGCCTTGGGGCGGCGTTCGCCGAACGGGGTGAACGCGTCCTGCTGGTCGACCTCGACGCGCAGGCTTGTCTGACCTTCTCGCTCGGCGTCGACCCGTACGCCGTCGAGACGTCGATCAACGAGGTGCTCGGCGGGCGCACGCCGGTGGCCGACGCCGTCGTGACGAGCGTCGACGGCGTGGACCTGGTGCCGTCGGTGATCGAGCTGGCCGGTGCCGAGGCGCAGCTGCTGGCCCGGCCCGGCCGCGAGTACGTGCTGCGCACTGCGCTCGAGCCGGTCCTCGACTCCTACGACGTCGTGGTCCTCGACTGCTCGCCGTCGCTCGGCGTCCTCACCCTCAACGCCCTCACCGCGGCCGACGGCCTGCTGATCCCGATGCCCTGCGAGATGCTCAGCCACCGCGGCGTCGGGCAGCTGCTCGACACGGTCTCCGACGTCCAGCGCATTCTCAACCCAGACCTCGAGATCCTCGGCATCCTGCCGACGCTGTTCGACGGGCGGAGCAACCACGCCCGCGCCGTGCTGGCCGACGTGGGTGAACGGTACGACCTGCCGGTGCTCTCGCCGCCGATCCCCAAGACGGTCCGGTTCGCCGAGGCGCCCGCCGTGGGTCGCTCGATCCTTTCGACGTCGCGGTCGTCGAAGGGCGCGGCGGCCTACCGGGAGGTGGCCGAGGCCCTGCTGGCTCGGCGGACGTCATGGCGCACCCGCTCGTCACACCAGGGACACGGTCGAACCTGAGCGCGCGGTGACGACCGTGCTCGGACGTGGTGACGGCCCAGCGACGAGCCGGCGCTCAGCCCTCGGTCGAGGCCGGCGCCGTGTCGGCGCTGCTGCCTCCCCGACGGCGCCGCCGTCGCGGGCGACGTGGCGCGTCCTCGGTCGAGCCCGACGCCTCGCTCGCCTCAGACCGACCCGCGGAGCTCGAGGCCGCGGCCGACGTGGCAGGCGCGGTTGCCACGTCGCCGTCGTTCGCGTGGGTACGGACGGTGCGCCGGCGGTTGCGGTTGCGGCGGGGCCGCTCCTGGGTGGTGGTGGCCTCGCTTCGCCGCTCGGGGCCCTTGCCGCGGCGGCCCGAGGCCTTGCCGGTCTCCCCGAGGTCCTCCAGCTCCTCCGCCTCGAGGCCGGCCCGGGTCTGCTGCGCCGTGCCGAGGCGCCCCGTGACGTCCGTGGGGATGTCGAGCTCCGCATACAGGTGGTCCGAGGAGGAGTAGGACTCCTCCGGCTCCGGGATCCCCAGGTCGAGCTGGCGGTTGATGAGCCCCCAGCGCGGCATGTCGTCCCAGTCGACGAACGTGATGGCGATGCCGGTGTTGCCGGCCCGAGCGGTGCGGCCGATCCGGTGGACGTAGGTCTTCTCGTCCTCTGGGCACTGGAGGTTGACCACGTGGGTGACGTTCTCGACGTCGATGCCGCGGGCTGCGACGTCGGTCGCCACCAGCACGTCGACGTTGCCGTGCCGGAACGCCCGCAGCGCCTGCTCGCGGGCGCCCTGGCCGAGGTCGCCGTGGATCGCCGCGGCGGCGAACCCGCGCTCGGACAGGTCCTCGGCAACCTTGGCGGCGGTCCGCTTGGTGCGGCTGAACACGAGGGTCAACCCGCGTCCGCGCGCCTGCAGGATGCGCGACAGCATCTCCACCTTGTCCATGGCGTGGGCGCGGTAGACGAACTGCTCGATCGCCTTGACGGTATGCGCGTTCTCGCTGGGGTCGCCCATCGCACGGATGTGGGTCGGCTGGCGCATGTAGCGGCGGGCGAGCGCGACGATCGCGCCCGGCATGGTCGCCGAGAAGAGCATGGTCTGCCGGTTCGGCGACGTGAGCGACATCAACGTCTCGACGTCCGGGAGGAAGCCGAGGTCGAGCATCTCGTCCGCCTCGTCGAGCACCACGGTGCGGGCCTGGGAGAGGTCGAGGTGGCCCTGCTTGGACAGGTCGATGAGCCGGCCGGGCGTACCCACGACGACCTCGACGCCCTTGCGGAGCGCCTCGATCTGCGGCTCGTAGGCGCGCCCGCCGTAGACGGTGATGACGCGCGCGCCGCGGTTCGCACCGGCCCGTTCGAGGTCGCCGGCGACCTGGACGGCCAGCTCGCGGGTCGGGGTGACGACGAGGGCCTGGGGCTTGCCCGGCTTGGCCAGCGACGCATGCCCCTCGTCGGTGGGGGAGAGCACGCGCTGGAGGATCGGGACCCCGAAGCCCAGCGTCTTGCCGGTGCCGGTCTTGGCCTGGCCGATGATGTCGTGGCCGCCGAGCGCGACCGGCAGGGTCATCGCCTGGATGGGGAACGGGTGGACGATGTCGACGGCGGCGAGCGCCTCAACGATCTCGGGCCGGACGTCGAAGTCGGCGAAGGTGGGTTGCGAGGCGGGGGCGGCCGCGTCGGCCTCGGCGACATGGTCGATGCCATGGTCAATGGACGTGTCGGTCATGCGGTTCTCTCGATCGAGCCGCACGCGCGTCGAAAGCGCTGGGCGGCGGTGTTGCGGGCCGATCGGAGGTCTGTCGTCGCCGTGTCAGGCGGGGGGAGTCACTCCCCGGGGTCTCGATTCGTGCCGACCGGGCACCGAAGGTATGCGTCAGTCTACCGGGTCACGAGGACGGGCTTCGCTCGGCGGTGACCAGGACCGTCGTGTACTGCACGAGGAAGGCGCCGCCGTAGGCGTCGATGGCCGCGCCGAGGTTCGCTAGGAGGGCTCGGGCGCGGTCGGCGTCGATCTGGGCGAAGAACCCGCTGGTCGGCACCTGGTCGAGCCAGTCGTCCGTCGTGTAGCGCTGTTCCCAGGTGTACCGCCGCTGCTCCGGCTCGCCGAAGCCGGCGGTACGCCGCATCCCGTCCTCCGCCGCGTCGAGGAAGCGGCGGTAGTCCTCGACCGCGGACCCGACGGCGAAGAGGGCCGGGAGCTCGGGCAGATACCGGCGGTTGCCCTCGGCGAACGCCCCGGCCAGCTCGGCCGGCGGGTCACCCGCGTTCCAGAAGACGGCGAGCCGCCCGCGGGGTCGCAGGACCTCCGCCGCCTTGCCGGTGCCCGCGACGGGATCCACCCAGTGCCAGGTCTGACCGGCGACCACCGCGTCGGACGTCCGCCCTCTGGTCTCCCAGGTCTCGAACGCGGCGACCTCGACCTCGACTCCGCGTCGTCGCGCAGCGTCGGCCATCCGGGCGTCCACGTCGACGCCCAGTACGCGACAACCGGCGGTCTGAAGCTGCCGAGCGACGATGCCGGTACCGCAGCCGACGTCCAGCACGTCGCGCCCAGGGATCTCGTCGACCAGGTCCCGGACGAGCTCGGCCGGGTAGCGCGGGCGGGTCCGGTCGGTACCGCTCCGGGTCGGTCCCGAACGACTCCGCCCACTCACGACGGCGGCGCGGCTCCTCGTCGCGGTCGATCCCCGTCACGGACCCACTCTGCCGCTACGGTGACCGCATGGGCGACCCGGCGACCGAGCCCGCGGCCAGCGACGCTCCTGACGTCTGGAGCGACGACTTCCGCGCCGCCGTCGTCGACCTCCTGGGCGCCCTGGCCTACGGAGAGCTGATGGCCTTCAGCCAGCTCGCCGCCGACGCCGAGTCGGCGCCGAGCCCGAGCGACAAGGCGGAGGTGGCCCGCCTCGCGGTCACCGAGTTCCACCACTACGAGCAGATCGTCGCCCGTCTCGAGCAGCTGGGGACGGACCCGCAAGAGGCCATCGCGCCGTTCGTGCAGGCCATCGACGCGTTCCATGAGCGCACCGCCCCGAACGACTGGCTGGAGGGTCTCGTCAAGGCCTACGTGGGGGACGGGATCGCGCAGGACTTCTACCGCGAGATCTCGGCCTACGTCGACGCCGACACGCGCGCGCTGGTCGAGTCCGTCATCGAGGACATGGGTCGTGACGAGTACGTCGTGCGGGCGGTCCGGCAGGCGATCGCCGACGACCCGCGCATCGGCGGCCGGCTGGCACTCTGGGGGCGTCGCCTGGTCGGTGAGGCGCTGACCCAGGCGCAACGCGTCGGGGTCGAGCGCGACGCCCTCGCGTCGTTGCTGGTCGGCGCTCCCGGCCGCCCGGGCGCGGATCTGGCCGAGCTGGGCCGGATGTTCGCCCGGCTCACCGACGAGCACACGCGGAGGATGACGCGGCTGGGCCTGGCGGCCTGAGCCATCGAGAGAGCCTCAGAATGCGGAAAGCATGAGAGAGCCCGGCCGCTCGCGGCCGGGCTCTCTCGTCAGCGCGCGGTCAGACTGCGCGGCGGTTTGTCATTCTCCCGTAGAGGACGATGATGATCGCGGCCACGATCGCCCCGAGGATCAACGGGATCCATGCGATGCCGCTCTGGTTCTGGTAGCCCAGGGCAGTCACGATCCACGTGACGACCACGTTGGCGACGATGCCGATGATGATCGTGACGATGATCGAGATGTTCTGCTTGCCCGGTACGAGAAGCCGTCCGAGCGCCCCGATGATGGCTCCCAGAATGATGGCGCCGATGATGGTGGAGATCACACTGCACTCCCTACTGGCCGCTTCCGGGCGGCCCTGTGGCCCGTCTCCGGGCGGAACCTACGATGACGCACCACCCAACGTCTCACTTCGTGGGGGTCGGATGGGGAACTGACGCGATGCAATTGGTTGCGATGTGGTGACGATCACCCGTGGCGACGTCTCCTGCAGAGGGAAGTATTCCCGGGTCAGACCGTCCCGAAACCGACGCGACTCTTCTCTGTCTCGCCGATGTGGACGTATCCGAGCGCGCCGACGGGGACCACGTACCGGCGGCCCTTCTCGTCCCTCAGGGCGAGGGTCCCGCCCTTCTTGAGGGCCTCGTCGACGACCGCGGTCACCTCGTCGACGCTCTGGTTGGACTCGAACGCCAGCTCTCGAGCGACGTTCTGGACGCCGATCCTGACCTCCACTGTGGTGCCTTTCTGGGGAAGCCGACGGCACCTGGCCGTCAGCGGTCGGGGGCGACTCGCATACCGGCGCCCGTCTGCTACCGCACAGTCAACTGCGGCTGAGGACCGCGTGTTCCGCCTGTTCGCTCTTGGGGAAACCGCCGATCCCGCGCCAGGCCAGCTGCCCGATGACCCGGGCCGCCTCCTCGCGCGGCACCTGGTCGCCGAGGGAGAGCCAGTGCCGGGCCGCCACCTGGGCCATGCCGGTCAGCGCCATGCCGAGCAGGTGCGCGTCGGCGTCGGAGAGGTCGGTGTCGGCAGCGATGACCTCGGCGAGAGCCTCGCCGCAGGTCAGGGCCAGCCCCTCGATTCGCTCGGCCACGGCCGGTTCGTTGGTGAGGTCGGACTCGAAGAGCAGCCGGAACGGCGCCCCCTGACGAGAGACGAACTCGAAGTAGGCGCCGACGCAGGCGAGCACGCGTTGCTTGTTGTCCGTGGTGCTGGCCAGGGCCGCCCGGACGGCGTCCTCGAGGAGCCGACGGTGGTGGTCGAGAAGGGCGAGATAGAGGTCGAGCTTGCCGGGGAAGTGCTGGTAGAGAACGGGCTTGCTGACCCCGGCCCGGTCGGCGATCTCGTCCATCGCGGCGGCGTGGTAGCCGTACTCGACGAACGCGGCCTGCGCCGCCTCGAGCAGCTGCGCGCGACGCGCGGACCGCGGCAGCCGCTGGCCCCGCGCCGGGCCCTCCGCCGCAGCCGTCATCGGGTCGTCCTCCGTTTCCGGTCCCTGGGTCGGCCGCCTCTCCTCGACCGGCCCCGGCCATCCTACGCACGGGTAGCTTCCCGGTCGGCGGCCTCGAGTGCCGCAGGCGTACGGTCGTGATGTGCCGCTTCAGCCGCTCGCCTCCGTGGGTCGGCCTCTGGACCGTCCGGCCGTCGAGCGGTATGCGCGTCACATCCTGCTTCCGCAGGTCGGCATGGCTGGGCAGGAGCGCCTGACCGCCGCCCGCGTGCTCGTCGTGGGCGCCGGTGGACTGGGGTCGCCGGCGCTGCTGTACCTCGCAGCCGCCGGGGTCGGGACCCTCGGGGTCGTCGACGCTGACACCGTCGAGGCGAGCAACCTGCAGCGGCAGCTCATCCACTCGGACGCCGACGTTGGGCGCCGAAAGACGGAGTCGGCCGCTGAGGCGGTGACCCGGGTGAACCCGTCGGTGAACGTGATTCGGCATGACGTGCGGCTCGACTCGTCGAACGCCCTGGAGGTCCTGCGGGACTACGACGTCGTGGTGGACGGGACGGACAACTTCCCGACGCGGTACCTCCTCAACGACGCCTGTGTCCTCTTGGGGAAGCCGCACGTCTGGGGGTCGATCTACCGGTTCGACGGGCAGGTGGCGGTGTGGTGGGCGGAGCACGGACCGTGTTACCGGTGCGTCTTCCCCTCGCCACCGCCACCGGGCGTGGTCCCCTCGTGCGCCGAGGGCGGCGTGCTCGGGGCCCTCTGCGGGGCGATCGGGTCGGTCCAGGCGACGGAGACCGTGAAGCTGCTGCTGGGGACCGGGGAGCCGCTGGTCGGGCGGCTGCTGGTCCACGACGCCCTCGCGATGACGTGGGACACCCTGACGGTCCGCAAGGACCCGGGCTGTCCGGTATGCGGCGAGTCGCCGACGGTCACCGCGCTGGTCGACTACGACGAGCTCTGCAGTCGGCCGGGGGTGTCTGCTCGGGCCGACACTGCGAATTCGGGGATGGGTGTGCCGGTCGTGACCGCGCCGGAGCTGGCCGCCGAGCTGGGGTCCGACGCGCCGCCGCTCGTCGTGGACGTGCGTGGGCCGGACGAGCGGTCGATCGCCTCGATTCCCGGGGCGCTGGCGATCCATCTCGACGAGTTCCGCGACGGGTCGTTCACCTCGCACGATGAGCTGGCGGCCCACGGCCGGCGGATCGTGGTGCACTGCAAGGTCGGCAGCCGCTCGGCCGAGGCGGTCCGGCTCGCGCAAGCGGCGGGGTACACCGACGTCGTCAGCCTCGACGGGGGTGTGCTTGCCTGGGTCCACGAGGTCGACCCCACCCAGCCCGTGTATTGAGATGTCAACTCAGGGAGAGCCGTGACCTCGATATTGCCCAGCCATTTGCAGCGCCAGGTGGACCGGTGGGCTGCGGCGGAGCTGGCTGGTGATCCTGTGGAGCTCGAGGCGATCCTGCACGATGACTTCGTCTTCGCCGGGCCCTTCGGCTATCTCCTCGATCGCCAACAGTGGCTCGCCCGCTTCGTCCCAGGTGAGTCCCACTACACGACGTTCTCTGCGTTCACGTTCACCGCCGACATCCCGGCGCGGGTCATTGGCGACACCGCCTTGGTCGTGGGCACGCAGCGGCAGACCGGCACCCATCAGGGACAAGCGGTCGACGGTCACTACCGCGGAACCCTTGTCCTGGTTCGCGACCCGGACTGGCTCGTTGCCGGCTTGCACTTGAGTCTGCCCGAGCCGCCGGGCGCGGGATGACCGGCTACGCCGGGACGCCTGGCCGCGTGACGACGGCCGCAACGAGTGACGACGTCGTCAGCACTGGTGGAGGTTCGGCCCGACGGAGCGACAAGGTCTGCCCGCACGGTCAGCTGTTGCGGGGTGGATCCGTGCCCCGGCGTCCGTAGAGGGCCAGGGTCCAGGCGTCGGTCAGCACGTCGACCACGGTCTCGTCGTCGTCGAACGGTGGCGTGCCGGTCGCGGCCAGGTAGTAGACCCGTTCCCCGAGCCAGCTGAGGGACGTGACGATGGGCGCCGGGTCCCGGCCCGCCAGCCAGGCGCGAGCGTCCGGGTCGTCTCGGAGGCGCGCCAGAGCGGCCTCCGCGAACGAGCCCATCTGTCGTCGCCACAGGGCGTCCAGGCTCGCGTCGGTGCCCGCGGCCTCGACGATCGCGCGCAGGACCGGTGCCTCACGCCTCCACAACTGGGCCCCGGCCGCGACGCCGTTGCGCAACGCGTCGACGGGGTCCGCCGTGGTCGAGGTCCAGGCCGTGGCGGCGTCCAGGCCACCGGACACCGCCTGCTCGACCAGCGCCCCGAGAAGGTCCTCCCTGCTGGCGAAGTAGAAGTAGAAGCTGCCCTTGGCGACGCCGGCGCTGTCCAGGATCGCCGCCACGCTCACGTCGGCGAACCGCCGGCTCGACAGCAGCGCACGGGCGGCGGTCAGGATGCGGTCGCGCGTCCCGGAGTTCGGCGGCCTGCCGCGGACCCGCCGGGCCGCCGCTGCAACGCCATCGGACACGCGTTCCAGTGTATCGACTACGCGTCTAGACGCTGCGTCTAGACGACACGTACACTAAGGCATGGATACCTTTGCCCTGCACCTCGTCGTCGAAGACGTGCCCCGCAGCATCTCGTGGTACCGGGACGCCCTCGGCGGCACCGTGACCCGCATCCTGCGCCTGCCGGACGGGACCGTCGCCACTGCTGACCTCGACCTCAACGGGCTGCCGGTCGCATTGGCGGCACCCGTGCCCGGCACGATGTTGGCGACGCCGAAGTCCACGAGGACGTCGGTCGCGGCGTACCGCCTCTCCGTGCCTGACGCGGACGCCGCGATGGCCACGGCGCTCGAGGCCGGCGCCACACTGAGCACGCCGGTCCAGGACGCGTTCTGGGGAGTCCGGACCGGCGAGGTGCTCGACCCCTCCGGCCATCGGTGGGCCTTCGACCAACACGTGCGTGACGTCCCCCTAGCGGAGCTCGAGGCTCGGCTCGCTGACCTGGTCAGCCCTTCCTGACCGTCGGTCGAAGTCCCTCGGGGCGGGCTCAGGAGTAGAGGCAGAAGGGATGGCCGGCCGGGTCCAGCAGCACTAGCACGTCGTCCTGCGGCTGGAACTCGGCCGGCGTCGGGCCCAGCGCCACGGCGTCCTCGACGGCGGCCGCCAGGTCGGTCACCTGAAGGTCGAGGTGGAGCTGCATCTGCTGCTCACCGGTGCCGCCCGGCCAGACCGGCCGGACGTGGTGCTCCTCGGTCTGGAACCCGAGGTTCACCGGGGCGTCCGGCATGCCGATCGTGCACCAGTCGGGCTCGTCGGTCGCCAGCTCCCAACCCAGCAGGTCGCGGTAGAAGTACGCCAGCTGGCGAGCGTTCGGGGCCCCCAGCACGATGCCGAGCCAGCCTCGTCGTTCGCGTCCACGGATCACCATGAGCCGCACTCTGGCACCCGTCGCCGACAGGGGCCGGCTGGCAGGATGCCGGTATGCCACGCGGCCGCCAGCACCCGCCGCGACCCGACGCATACCCGGTCCTCGAGCTGCCGGAGAAGGCGGAGGAGGTGCTCGAGGTCGTCGACCAGATCCCCGAGGGAAAGGTGCTCACCTACGGCGACGTGGCGGAGATCATCGGTAGCCGGGGCGCCCGGTTCGTCGGCAACGTCATGAGCCGGTACGGGTCGGATGTCCCCTGGTGGCGGGTGGTCCGGTCGGGAGGATGGCCCCCGCGAGGTCTGGAGGACCGGGCGCGCGACCACTACCGCGAGGAGAACACGCCGATGATCCGCGGCACCCTCGACGGGCTGCGCGTCGACTTGCCGAGGGCGCGCTGGGACGGGCCGGCGAGCTGACGGGCGTTGTCGTCCGCCCGTGGTGGGATGACGACGTGGTCACCTTGCGACGAGCTCCGGCTCTCGTCGTCGACGCGCCCCGCCTCGACGACCAGCAGCAGTCGGTGCTCGAGACGCGAGCGCCGCTGATGCGGGTCCTCGGCGCACCGGGCACGGGGAAGACGACGACCGCCGTCGAGCTGGTCGTCGACCGGGTGATCGTCGGTGGACTGACCCCCGACGAGTGCCTGCTGCTCACCTCGACCCGGGTGGCGGCGGCACGGTTGCGCGAGCGGGTCACCGCACGGCTGGCCCGCACCTCGACGGAGCCGCTGGCCCGCACCCACCAGGCCTTCGGGTTCGGGGTCCTGCGGCGCGAGGCGGCGCTGCGGGGCGACGAACCTCCGCGGCTGATCAGCGGTCCCGAGCAGGACGTCATCCTTCGTGAGCTGCTCGCCGGCCACGCCGAGGGCGACTCGGCGCGGCCGCCATGGCCGGAGCACGTCCTCGTCGCCCTCGACAAGCGTGGCTTCCGGGCCGAGCTGCGCGACCTGCTCATGCGGGCGGTGGAGCACGGCATCGAGGCCGACCGCCTGGCGGTGTTGGGCGCGGAGCACGGGCGGCCCGAGTGGGTCGCGGCCGCGCAGGTCCTCCGCGAGTACGACGAGGTCACCGCGTTCTCCCGGCCCGGCGCCTACGACCCGGCATGGATTCTCACCGCCGCAGCCGACCTGCTCGAGGACGACGCCGACGCGCTGGCTCGGGTCTGCGCGCAGGTGCGGCTCGTCGTCGTCGACGACGCGCAGGAGCTGACCTTCGCCGCCGCCCGGCTGCTGCTGGTGCTCACGACCGCCGGTTCGGTCGACGCCGCGGGTCCCGAACTCGTCCTGGTCGGCGACCCAGACGCCGCCGTGCAGACGTTCCGCGGCGCCGACCCTCGCATTCTCGCGACCGGCTGGACCTCGCTCGGTCGACCCGACCTCTCCGGCGCCGAGCCGCCCACGATCGTCCTGCACACCGCATACCGGCAGCCCGCCGCACTGGCCCACGTGAGCCGCACGATCACGACCCGGATCGGGGCACTGGGCGGCGGGCGGCAGCGGGCCCCTGAGCCGGTATGCGACGGGGGCGCGCTCGAGGTCGCCCTCCTTCGGTCACCGGCCCAGGAGGCAGCCCACATCGCGGCGCGGCTGCGCGCGGCCCACCTCCTCGACGGCGTTCCGTGGGGCGAGATGGCGGTCGTGGTCCGCAGTGAGGGACGCGACGAGACGCTGCGCCGGATCCTTCTGGCGCACGGGGTGCCGATGCTGCCCTCCGGAAGCGAGAGCCCCGTGCGCGACGAGGTGTCGGTGCGCCCGCTGCTGGCGCTCGTCGAAACCGTCCTCGCCGCCGCGATGAAGCCGGACTACCAGGTCCCGCCCGACTGCGCGATCGACCTCGTCCTCTCGCCGCTGGGGGAGTGCGACGCCGTCGGCCTGCGCCGGCTGCGGCGGCTGCTTCGGCGTGAGGAGCTCGAAGCGGGAGGAGATCGGTCCAGCGACGAGCTGCTGGCCGCCGTCCTCCTTGAACCGGGGCACGCCGCCGCCCTGGGCCACGACGCCGCCGCGCTGCGCCGGCTGTCCGCCGCCATCGCGGCCGGGCTCGCCGCAGCGCGCACGGTCGAGGTCGCCGGAGTGCCCACGTGGGCTCCGGGGGTGACCGCCGAGACGGTGCTGTGGGCGGTGTGGGACGCCCTGGGGGTGGCCGACCGGTGGGGCCGGCTGGCGCTGCGCGGCGGGAAGCGGGGCGCCCGAGCCGACCGCGACCTCGACGCCGTCGTGGCCCTCTTCGACGCGGCGCAACGCTACGTCGACCGCCTCCCGGCGGCGGGACCCGACGCGTTCCTCGACCACATCCAAGGGCA
>DATLPT010000079.1:0-5948 GCA_035535635.1 Lapillicoccus sp.
ACGATGCAGAGCCTCGGCCTGCTGCTCGTGTCGCTGATCGCCGTCGCGGGCCTGGCGCGGCCCGCGGCAACCGCATCCAGACGAGCCTCAACCTCGCCCTCGGCTCGGCGATGGCCAGCATCGGCCTGACCATCCCGACGCTGGCGTTGGCGACCATCTGGTTGGACAACCCGCTGCTGCTGGGTCTCGGGGCAACCCAGATGGTTCTCCTCGCGATCACCGTTGTCGTGGGGATGCTCACCGTGGTTCCCGGTCGCGCGACCCGGTTGCAGGGTGGCGTGCACATCGTCCTGCTCGCGGCCTACATCTTCCTCGCCGCCAACCCCTGAGGTCCGCCGTGTACGTTCCGCACCACTTCGCCCTGGAGGACCTCGACGAGATCCGGGAGCTGGTCCGCGCCGTGCACGTGGGACAGCTCGTCACCGTCGGCACCGACGGTGCTCCGGACGCCAGCCTGCTGCCGGTGCTCTGGGAGGGCGACGAAGTCGTCGTTCACCTGGCCCGGGCCAACGCGCACTGGCGTCGGATCACGGACGGCTCTCCTGGCCTCGTCGTCGTGACCGGACCGGACGCATACATCACCCCTCGTTGGTATGCGTCGAAGCGCGAGCACGGGCGTGTAGTCCCGACCTGGAACTACTCCGCGGTGCACCTGTCGGGTCCGGTGACGGTTCACGACGACCCGGAGTGGTTGCGGCGGGCGGTGACGCGACTGACCGAACATCACGAGGGTCGGACGGCGAACGGCGACGCGTGGGAGGTGCACGATGCGCCAGAACGCTTCGTCGCGGGTCAACTCAAGGCCATCGTCGGTGTCTCCATGACGGTCACGACAGTGGAAGCGAAGGCCAAGCTGAGCCAGAACCGGTCCGCTGAGGATCAACGCGAGGTGGTGGAGGGCCTGGCCGGGTCACCCGACTTCGGTGCGGCGGCGGTGCGCGACGCGATGGTCCGCATCCAGGCCGGTCACTGAAACCCGGCCTGCGCCAATGGGTGCAGCAGCTCCCGCTCTTCGTACGAGAGGTGGGACAGCAGCGCATCGGTGACGAGGTCGAGCACCTCCTGCAGCTTCTGGGTGCCGGAGCCCTCGTCAGCGACGAGGGCGACGAGCGCCCGGTCGAGATGGTCGAGAAGTTCGGCGATGACCTCGTGCTCTTCCTCGAGACGATCGAGGACCGGACCGACGCCGTCGACGCGACGCAGGTGCGGAAAGACGCTGACGTCCTCCAGGGTGTGGTGGCCGGTGACGATCCGGCAGTACTGCTCGCAGTAGGCGCCGAGGGTCCAGTTGTTCTGCCGCAGCGTCATCCGGTTGATCGCCGACCGCGCCGAGCCGACCGAAGTACGGCCGTCCGCGACCTGCTCGACGATGTCGCGAAGGCGGGCGAGCTCGGCGCGGAGCGCGTCGTGGACGTCGATGAGGTGCTGTGGCGCTGCCTGCTGGACGGCGGAGTAGGTGAACGACGCCGGCGCCGGGAAGGTTGGGCGGGTGCCCTCGTCCCAGGCCGCCTGGTCGCTGAGCCGGGTACCGTCGTCCACTGTTGGATGAACATCGAGTCGTGAGTCGCCTTGCGCTGTGGTCGAACTCGTCGCAACGACCTCCGCGGTCGACGGCGCCCGGGTGGTTCCTGCTCCGCTCCGTCTCGCTTCGTCGACGAGGTCGCGAACGCTCGGCGCGACCTCCTCGCCGAACCGGCGCACGTCGCCCGGGTCGTCGGTGCCGAGGATGAACGTGCTCATCCCGTCCTCGACCGCGAGAGCGGCGAGCTGCTCGGCCCAGTTCTCGGCGGTTCCGGAGAGGGCGCCGCCTCGTCCCCGTCCTGGCGTGAAGGAACCGAAGACGTTGTAGAGACGACGTACCGACGAGGGGTCGCGGCCGGCGTCCCGCGCCGCCTGGTCGATCACGTCGTTCATCCCGCCGAGTTGGTCGGGGTCGGCGTAGCCCATGCTCGGAAGCCAGCCGTCCGCATACCGACCGGTGAGTCTCAGCATCCGCGGCTTGTAGGCGCCGAGCCAGATCTCGACCGGGTGCGCGGGGGCCGGCCCGGGGTGCAGGCCGGCCACACGGTGGTGACGGCCGTCGACCCGCAGGGAGGTGCCGTCCGGGCGCCAGACGCCGCGGATCACCTCGATGGCTTCGCTCAGGGCGTCGACGCTCTCGGCCGGCTGTAGCCGGCTTCCGCCGGCGGCGACGATCGCGTCCCAGAACGCTCCGGCGCCGAGTCCGAGATCGATTCGGCCGCCGGTGACGAGGTCGAGGGTGGCGACGCTCTTGGCGAGCACCACCGGAGGGCGAAGGGGGAGGTTCGCGACGTTGAGGGCGAACCGGAGGGTGCTGCTGCGTGCGGCGAGGACGGTCAGGAGGGTCCAGGCGTCGAGGTGCCGTGACTGATAGGGGTGGTCCTGGACGGTGACCAGGTCGAGGCCGCTGACCTCGGCGATCTCGGCGAGGACGAGGAGCCGGTCGAGATCCGCCGCGTCGGGCGTGGGGAACAGTCCGAATCGCAGCTCCTGCCCGTAGTCCACCCCGCAACCCTAAGCAAGCGTGGTGCGCTTCCGATCACTCATGAGCGGACCTGACGCGGACCTGTGCATGAACCATTGGCTGTCGGACTGTAGCTCTAGGATGGAACAGATGTTCGATTCAATGCGGTGGAGGGTCCATTGTGGTCACTGGTCTGGAAGCGCCGCCGTTCCTGCCCGAGCAGGTGCGGAGCGCCTGGGCGCTGCTCGCGCAGACCGTCGTGGGCTCCAGCGGCGAGCCAGAATTCGCCCCCCCCGCGGAGCAGGCGAGATGGGCGGCAGTGGAGGCGTCGTTTCACGACCGTCCGGCCTTGGTCCTTTCACAGGCATGGGCGGCGGAGGAGCTGCGAGTGATCGAGGCCGCGGAGGCGGTCAAGGCGTGGGCTGACCTCCAGGGCCTCAATGCGCTGCGACGGCTGCACGATGCAGTCGGCATGGTGGTGCGGGAGAACGTCGAAGAAATCGGCCACTACACCGCGAACGCCGTCTCATACAAGGCAGTCGTCGCCGAGACGGTCACCGCGACGGTCGACGACGTGGCGCTGGCCACCGGACTGCCCGAGGGCGCTGTGGCCGCCCGCCTCGACCTCGCAAGGAACGAGGAAGGCCGCTCTGCTCCGCTGCTCGCTTCCCTTGCGGAGGGGCAGGTGGGCCTGGACCGGGCGGTGCGGATTCATCAGGCAACAAAGGGACTGGACCCAGATGTGGCGTCCGCGGTGGCCGCCCGGCTACTGGCTCCTAACGCGGACGGATCGGTGCGCTCGCACCGGTCGTTCACGCGCGAACTGCGACGACAGGTCGTTGTCCACACCCTCGACCCCGCCGAAGAGCGCGCGGAGGCGCTGCGCCGGCGATGCGCTTACGGATGGCTCGAGCCGGATGGCACCGGTCGACTCACCGTCGTCGGAGACGCGGCCAGAGTGACTGCCGCCCTGGATCGCGTGGACCGGCTTGCTCGGAGCCTTCGCGGCGCCGGGGATGCACGCACCTTGGAGCAACTCCGTTCCGACGTGGCCCTGGATCTGATCCTTCACGGCTGGGCGGAGTCGACGAAGGTCCCTGGAGCCGCGCAAGCGACATTCGTTGGGCAACCACCGTCGGCGCGAGTGAACCTTGTCGTCGCGTTGACCACGCTGCTTGGCGTTGATCAGCAGCCGGGTGAGATCCCTGGGCACGGGTTCGTGCCCGCTGCGGTCGCCCGGAGCATCGCGACGGCCGGCGGGTCGGTGTGGCGGCGCTTGGTCACCGACCCAGCCGACGGCACCGCCCTGGAGCTCTCGACGAACCGGTACCGCCCCACCGCCGCCATGGCCGAGCAGGTCGCCGCTCTAGACGGAACCTGCCAGGCACCGGGTTGCACAGTTCCGGCCGATCGCTGCGACCTCGACCACGAGATCCCATGGCCCGCCGGTTCCACCACGGTGAGAAACCTCAAGCGCCGCCACCGGCGACATCACAATCACAAGACGCGCGGCAGCTGGAAGGCGCATCCGGAGCCGGGCGGCCGGACCCGGTGGACGACCGTCACGGGTCGCGAGTACCTGAGCTACCGTCGCGCTTACCAAGACCCCTTCGCCCATCCGGTCACCGAACGAGAGATTCAGGCCGTCGAGGTCGACCTGCCTCCACTCTTCTAGCCGACCGAAGGAGCCAGGCCGGGGCTCGAAGCTGGGTGGGTGGTTCCAGCAGGTGCGCCGATCCGAACGTCTGGTAGGCAGGACGGATGACTCAGCTGCCCGCATATCCGCCCGTTCGGTACACCGGGGACACCGGGGAGGTGTCGGCCACGATCCGGCCCACCGACCACGAGCCCGAGCTCGTCTACCCGAAGGGCACGCGGGTGCACCACCTGGCCACCGGTGCCTCGACCGACGGGCTGTTCGGGCTCTACCGCTGGGAGTTCGGACCTGGCGTCGGCGGTCCCGATCCCCACTTCCACCGGACGATGGCGGAGTCGTTCTACATCCTCACCGGGGAGGTGGAGATCTTCGACGGCCGGCAGTGGGTCACGACGCGGCCGGGCGACTTCGCACACGTGCCGCCGGGCGGCCTGCACGGCTTCAAGAACGTCGACGGCACCGCCGCGACGATGCTCCTCCACTTCGCACCGGGAGCGCCGCGGGAGGCGTACTTCGAGGGGCTGGCGCGGCGCCAGGCCGGCGAGACGATGACCGACGCGGAGTACGACGAGTTCATGCGGTACCACGACAACGTCTGGGCGGACTGAGCGTCACAGCCCCCGGGCGGCGAGCCGCAGGCGGAGGGCCAGGCGCTCGGTCGGGTCGTCGAGGTGCAGCGGTGCGACCTCGCTCATGCGCATCATGCGGTGCCGCAGCGTATTGACGTGTACACCAAGGCTTTTCGCCGCGGCCGTCGGCTCGCCGGGGTGGTCGAGCCAGGCCGCAAGCGAGACGAGGTATGCGGTGTGTCGCCGACGGTCCTGCTCGGCCAGCGCGTTGACGGGGCCGGCCAGCGCGACCCGTGGTCCGCGATCGGCGACCGCGCCGACCGCGTCGGCGACGGTCAGCCGCGCCCAGTGCTCCTCGGCCGTCGGGGCGGTACCGAGCGCGGGGTCGTCACGCCGGAGGCTGGCGACCTGGGCGGCGGTTCGCGCCGACTCGACGAGGTCACCCGGATCCGCCGACGGAACTCCGGCCGCCACCCAGGTCCGCTCGTCAGGGTCGTCGCCGGCGGTCATCGCGCCCACCAACCAGGGCCAGGTTCCCGGTTGCGGGCGCCGTCCCGGCGTCACGATGGCGGTGACCACCGCGTACACCAGGTCGTCGACGTCGGTCGTCAACGGCTGCCGCCAGCCCGCGCGTCGCAACCGTGACTCCCACACATCGAGATCGCCCTCGACACCGCTCATGGTCGCCGCCGGACCAGTCGGCCCGAGGACGACAGCCCGCCAGGGCCCGGGTGGCAACCAGGTCGGGCCCGCTGGGTCGACCGGTCCGCCGCGCAGCAGCGCTCGGAGGCGCTCGGCGGACAGGCGACGGGTGACGTCGGCGAGCGCCCGGTTGCGAAGGAGATGCAGGGCAACGACGGAGGCCGTACGACGCAGCTCGGCCACGACGTCTCCGGGCGGCGCTTCGTCAACGACCGCCCAGATGGCCCCGAGCCACTCGCCTCCGGCGCGGACCGGGACGACGTACCGAGGCATCTCCAAGTCGGGCCCCGGCGGGACGAGGAAGGGCTGGTCGGAGCGAGCCAGCCGCCGGAACACGCCGCGTGAGCGCAGATAGGCGACGACGGCGGCGGGGACCCTCCGGCCGAGGACGGTCGACACCCGGGCGGTGTCGGTGACGTCCTGACCAGTGGAGTACGCGAGGACACGCGAGTGCGCGTCCTCGATCGTCACCGGCGCGTCGACGAGGGCGGCGGCCGCGTCGGCAAGAGCCAGGAGTTCGGCCTCGCCTCCGGGG
>DATLPT010000080.1:0-7996 GCA_035535635.1 Lapillicoccus sp.
ACGCGCGGGTGTTCGTGCCCGGCGGCGGGGCCCGGATCGGCAAGGCCCTCGACCAGGTCGCGCAAGGCGCCGACGTCGCAGCGACCTTCGCGTCCCTCAACGCCGAGACCCAGGGGGTCATCGACAGCCAGATCAAGGCCAAGCTCTGACCCATGGCCACGGTCTACTTCGACGAGGCGACGCGGATCTACGCGTCGGGGCACGCCCCGGCGGTCGACCACGTCACCCTCGACATCGAGGACGGCGAGTTCCTCGTGCTGGTGGGTCCCTCGGGCTGCGGCAAGTCGACGACGCTGCGCATGGTCGCCGGCCTGGAACCGGTGAACGAGGGACGCATCCTCATCGACGGCCACGACCAGAAGGGCGTCCGGCCCCGGGACCGTGACGTGGCGATGGTGTTCCAGAGCTACGCCCTGTACCCGAACATGACGGCCGCCCAGAACATGGCGTTTGCCCTGACCAACGCCAAGGTCGCGTCGTCCGAGGTCAAGGACCGGGTGGCCGAGGCCGCCCGGATCCTCGAGCTCGAGGACTACCTCGACCGCAAGCCGGGGGCGTTGTCCGGCGGCCAGCGGCAGCGCGTGGCCATGGGCCGGGCGATCGTTCGGAACCCCAAGGTGTTCTGCATGGACGAGCCTCTGTCGAACCTCGACGCGAAGCTGCGGGTGTCGACCCGGTCGCAGATCGCCGGCCTGCAGCGTCGGCTGGGGATCACCACGGTCTACGTCACGCACGACCAGGTGGAGGCCATGACCATGGGACACCGCGTCGCGGTGCTCCGGGACGGCCGGCTGCAGCAGGTGGGTACGCCGGAGGAGCTCTACGACCAGCCGGTCAACACGTTCGTGGCGTCGTTCATCGGGTCCCCGGCGATCACGCTGGTCGACGCGCCGGTTCACGACGGGGTGGCGGAGGTGCACGGGGCTCGCATACCGCTAGAGCGCTCGGTGGCCGACCGGGCGGGGAAGAACGTCGTCGTCGGCCTGCGGCCGGAGTCGTGGCACCTCGTGGACCGTGGCGCGGACAACGGGGTGGACCTCAAGGTCGAGCTGGTCGAGGCGTTGGGCTCCGAGTCGTTCGTCTACGGGGTTCCCGTCGGGGACGGGCAGCCCGACGGGACCGCGTCCCGGCGGGTCACCGTGCATTCGGACAAGCGCGTCCGCCCGGACGTCGGCGACGTCGTACGCGTCGTCCCCGAGGCGAGTGAGGCCCACGTGTTCGCCGCGGACACGGGAGACCGGCTGACCCCCGCGTAGCGGTCGGCTCCGACTCACGGCACGGTGACGAGGAACTGGGTCGCTGCGAGCTCGCGGTACAGGCTGTCGGCATCGAGCAGCTCGGCGTGGGTGCCGACGGCCCGGACCCGGCCGGCGTCCATCACGACGATACGGTCCGCTGCCGTCACCGTGGAGAGACGGTGCGCGACGACGAGGACCGTGGTGGTCCGCGCGATGTCGGTGACGGTGGCTCGTAGGGCCGACTCGTTCACCGCATCGAGCTGCGAGGTCGCCTCGTCGAGCAGGAGCAGCCGAGGCCGGCGGAGCAGGGCACGGGCGATGGCGACGCGCTGACGTTCTCCGCCGGAGAGCTTCATGCCGCGGTGGCCGACCGTCGTGTCGAGGCCTTCTGGCAGACCGGCCAACAGTGGGACGAGTCGGGTGGTCTGGAGCGTTCGCTGCAGGTCGTCGTCGGTCGCGTCGGGCGCGCCGAACAGGACGTTCTCCCGAAGCGTCCCAGACAGGACCGGCGCGTCCTGCTCCACATAGCCGATGGAAGCGCGCAACCGGGCGATGGGCCAGTCGCGGACGTCGACTCCGTCGACGAGCACCCGACCCGCGTCCGCCTCGTAGAAGCGTTCGAGCAGCGACAGCACCGTGGTCTTGCCGGCCCCCGAAGGGCCGACGAAGGCGGTCATCCCGCCGGGCGGGACGGCGAAGCTCACGCGGTCGTGGACGACCGGCAGTTCCGCGGAATACCGGAACGTCACGTCCTCGAACGTGACCGATGCGGGCGGACTGCCCGGCCCGGGCAGGTCCGCCGGCGGGCCGCTGGGCTCGACGGGCAGTGCCTGCGCCTCGAGTATGCGAATCACCGCCGCCGCGCCGACGTGGTACTGGGTGACCGCGCCGGCGAGCTGACTCACGGGGGAGATGAGGAAGAACACGTAGAGCAGGAACGCCACGAGCGTGCCGATGCTGATGCTTCCGGCTGCAACCCGGGCGCCGCCGACCGCCAGGACGGCGATGAACGCGACCTGGATCGACAACCCGGCGGTGTTCCCGGCGATGGCGCCCCACGTGGCCGCGCGAACGCTGGCTCGCCACGCCTCAGTGGCCGCATCGTCGAGCGCCCGCCGCTCGCGTTCTTCGGCGCCCGACGCCTTGACCGTCCGGAAAGCTCCGAACATCCGCTCCAGGGTGGCGCCGATCCGGCCGACCGACTCCTGGGCCCTCTTGGAGGCCCGGTCGATCCGCGGGACGACGACAGCGATCACCGCGACGGCCAGCCCCAGGGCGGCCACGGTCACCGCCAGCATGACCAGGTCGAGCAGGGCCATGAGCACGACGGTGGCCACCAGGGTGAACACCCCGGTGACCCCGCCGACCAGCGTTCCGATGGTCACCTCGCGAAGCAGCGTGGTGTCGGCAGTGACCCGAGACATCAGGTCACCGGGCTCGTGCCGTTCGACCGCCGAGAGCCTCAGCCGCAGCAGCCGGGCCAGCAGACCGCGTCGCGCGGCGAGGACCACCGACTCCGCGGTGCGCCGCAGCACGTACCCGCCAAGCGCGCCGATGGCGGCGTTGGCCACCACCAGCACCGTCATCAGGGCCACCAGACCGGCGACGGGGAGGTCCGTCCCGAGGGTACTGATGAGCTCGCGAACCACGAGCGGGAGAGCCAGGCCGCTGGCGGCGGTGGCCAGACTGAGCACTCCGCCGAGGAGCAGCATCGCCCAGTGCGGACGCGCATACGCCAACAGAACCCGCCAGGTGGAACGCTGCGGCACCGGGCCGGCAGCGTCCTCCTGCGGGTTCATCTCCTCAGCGTACGATCCGCCGCTCGGGCCGAGGAAAGGGCGCCATTGAGGGGATCGGTGTCCTCAGCGCAGTCCGCTGACGAGCACCGCGAAGGGGGGCATGAGGTGGAGCTCCGGGTCGAACGGCACGGTCTGGAGCGTGGCCTTCGTGGCCTGTCGGCGGGTACGGACGCGGGCCGCGGCCGCGGTCACGGCCGCCAGCAGGGTTGGGGTACGACCGAATCGAAGCGGCTGGTCGGTAAGCGTCTGGGCGGTGTGCGTCATCGAGAATCTCCTTGATTAGTAACGTCTTCTGACATCAAGAAGCGTCTCGTGAACGTGACGTCCGCACCGTCCGGCCATCGGCGGACAGCGAGGATGAAGGAGAAGCGACGATTGGGGGACGGTCGGGTGGGGCTTACCGCACACGGCCCTGGCGTCGGTTGGGTGAGAGCGTCAACGAGCGCGCAGGGAGATGTCCCCCGAGCCGGTCCTGACCTGTATGCGGTGGCCGGCCGTGTCCTGCCGGGGAACGTCGATCTCCGTGTCGCCGGACCCGGTCTCGACCGCGACGGCGTAGGTCTGCGCGCTCGGCAGGCGGACGTCGACGTCGCCAGACCCGGAGGTGGCGGTCAGCTGCGTGGGCGCCGACCGCAGCCGCAGTTCGATGTCGCCGCTGCCGGTCCGAGTCGTGAGGTTGTCGACCGTGGCATCGGCCTCAACATCACCAGAGCCGGCCTCGACGGACACGATGCCGAGGGTGCCGACGAGGTCGATGTCACCCGAGCCGGTCTCGGCCGTGACGGCCACACCGTTGGGGAGCCGGATCTCGTAGTCGGCACCGCAGCCGTCGGGACACTCCGGCCGGATGACGAGGGTGGTGCCGTCCCAGGTCCCGCGTGATGCCGGTGCGTCATTCAGCGACCCCCGAGCCCGGCGGATGACTTCGACCGTGCCGGCCGTCGCCCCGCTGCGAACGGTGACGTCGCCGGCGCCGGGGTCGATGGTCAGGGCCGTCACCTGGTGGGTCAGGACCTCGCGTCGTTCGACCCGAGGACCGGCACCCGCCAGGGCGATCGCGGTTCCGGCGCCGGCCAGTACGACGACACCCACAGCCGCGGCGGCGATCCGGCCAGGATGGTGGCGCGGCCGACGCAGATAGGGTTCCGGAACGGGTGAGGGAACGCCGCCCGGCGGCGGAGAGACGGAGGAAGGAACCCGGTCCTGGGGCCCCGGCTGGCTCGGCCCGGCTGGTGGCTGCTGTGGCGGCGCCGGTGGCCAAGTCGGACTGTCCTGCGGTCCCGTCGTGCTCAACGATCGCCTCACCTTCCGCGGTCGTCCCACGGTACCCGCAGCGCTGTGGTCATTGTCCGCACCGGAGTCGGCTGACACCATTCGGCAGGTGGAGACCTCTTCTGCGGCGATCGACCACATCGGCATCGGGGTGCCGGACCTCGCCGCGGCCAAGCGCTACTACGACGACTTCGTGGCGATCGTCGGGTTCGCCGAGTGGTTCCCGGCCGACGAGCACCAGTTCAACTACGGCCCCGAAGGCGCGACGGGGACCCAGATCTTCTTCTACCGAGCCGACGAGCCGGGCGCCTACTCACGTCGGGGCACCGGACTGCAGCACCTGGCCTTTGTGGTTAGGGAGCGCTCCGTCGTGCGCCGAGCCTCTCAGTGGGCCGCGGAGCGCGGCTCGGAGGTCGTCCACCCGCCGCGCGCCTTTCCCGAGTACGGCGAGCACGCCTACGCGACGTACTTCCTGGACCCGCACGGCATCATGCTGGAGGTCGTCTGCCATGCCGCCGAGGTGGACGACGGCATGGCGTGACGCCGACTGCCGGAACGCTGCCAATCAGATGAACTGCTCCAGGAAGGCCCGCGAGTAGGCCGTGTCGACGCGTTGGTAGGCGCCGGTCGCGTTGCACGTAAGAGAGTTCACGCAGGAGGCGTCCCCGACCACGTACCGGCCCCAGAACGCGGGGCCGCCGGAGTCGCCGAAGCATCCGGTCGTTCGGCCCTGAGGAGCTGCGCGAGTCGTCAGGGGCGTTGCTCGACTGGCTGGACGCCACGGGCTGCTCGCGCGTCGCCAACCACTTCGAACTCGACACGGTGGACAGCGACGAGCTCGTCCTCGGGTTGGGTGCAGTCCCGGGCGGCCTGACCAGCTCGCAGGTCCGCCGACTCGTTGCTGACGTCAGCGGGGCGGTGGACGTTTGTCGACCTCACCATCGCGGAGTTCTTCCCGCGCCAGGTCAGGCACGAGCGGCAGATTCTTGACGGCTTCCCGCTCCTCTCGGACCGCTGAGTTCCGCCAGCGAAGTCGCGCCGAGCACTCCGTTGCCAAAACTCCTCGCCGAGGTCACCTCATGGCTGAACCCAGCTCCGCATACCGGCGTCTATCACCGGTGGGCACCACCGCTGGTGGCGTCGAGGTTCCTTTGTTCTCTCGGGGCAGGTTGAGGGGAGTACTCATGGCCCGGCGGCTGATGAGCGTTCTGGGCGTGACCATCGTGGCGGTGCTGGTGTGGACGGCCGGTTCGGCGCTCGCGGCGCCCGGGGCGAGGCTCAAGCAGTTCAAGGTGCCAACGGCCGACAGCCAGCCGCGAGCGATCACCAACGGCCCGGACGGCAACCGATGGTTCACCGAAGGCACTGAGTTCACCGGAGCACCGGCGAAGATCGCGCGGATCACTCCTTCCGGTGTGATCACCGAGTTCGCACCCGGCGTTTCCGACGGGTGCAGCAACTGCATCCTCAGCGACATCGCCAGCGGTCCCGCTGGAGTCCTCTACGCCACGTCCAACGACCCCACGCTGATCCGGTTCGACGTCAACACCGGGACCTTTCAGCCTCCGGTCCAGATGCCGAACACCAGTGCCCTGGGCGGAACCCTCGCCATCTCGGGGGACGACGTCTGGGTCACCGACTTCAACAACGACGTCGTCTGGCGGTACAGCATCGCCATCGGTCAGTTCAGCTCCTTCGCCGCCAGCAACCCGTCCGACGTCGCGGTGGATGCAGCGGGCAACGCCTGGTTCTCCGAGCCCGACACCAGCAGTCTCGGCCGGATCGACGCGGTCACGGGGGTGGTGACGAGGACGCCGACCATCGACGGTTCGACGACGGTGGCGTCCCGGGCCGTCGCCGTGGCCACCGACGGACAGATCTGGTTCACCGCCCGGTTCGCGCCGCAGGCCGTCGGGCGGCTCGACCCGGCCTCCGGATCGGTCACCCTGTTCGTCCTCACGTCCGACCCTGGACCGCAAGGGATCGCCGCCTCGCCCAACGGAACGGTGTGGTTCACGCAGGAGACCAAGGGCAATATCGCGAACATCACCAACGCCGGCGTGCTCACCGAGAGCAAGGTGGTCAAGGGCAGCGGGCCGTCGGGTGTCACCGTGGACGGCAACGCACAGCCCTGGTACACGATGATGTCCGCCGACAGGATCGGCACGCTGCAGTAGCTCAGCGAGGGGATGATGTCAGCAGCGTCGGGATTCGTCGCAGCCACAGTGCGAGCGCCGCGGTGACCGCGAACAGCACCACCGCGAGGAGGACAACACCCGGCCAGCCCGCCGTATGCCACGCCGATCCGGCCAGACTGCCGAAGACGGACGAAGCGAGGTAGAACGTGAAGAGGTAGAGCGAGGCGGCCTGCCCGGACGAGACGCCCTCGGCGTGCGCGCGCACCGGCACCCATCCGCTGGCCAGGCCGTGGACCGCGAAGAAGCCGGCGGTCAGCAGCGCCATCCCGAGAATGAGCACGACCAGTGACGGGGCAAGGGTGAACACCACGCCGGCAATGGCGACCAGGCACCCGAACGGCATGACCGCCCGCCGTCCATAGCGGTCGGCCAGCCGGCCGGCCACCACGGAGCTGACAGCGCCCACCGGGTAAACGAGGTACACCAGGCTCGCCGCTGCGAGCCGAAGGTCGAACGGGTCGCTCGTGAGCCGGAACCCGATGATGTTGAACACGGCGATGAACCCGCCCATCGCGCAGCCACCGATGAGATAGAGCGCGACAAGGGCTCGGTCGCTGACCGCCTCGCGGCCCATGTGGAGCAGCTGGCGCACGCCGCTCGGGGCGGGGTCGAAGTGCTTGGACGCGGGAAGGAGCACCCGGACGATGACGGCGCACGCGAGGGCTAGCACGGCGACGGCCCCGAACCCCCAGCGCCAGCCCCCGAAGTCGGCTCCGAACCCCGCCACGAGCCGGCCGGCCATCCCGCCGAGCGCGGTCCCTCCGATGTACAGACCGGCGGCCCGGGCGTGGGTCGACGGGTGCAGCTCCTCGCGCAGGTATGCGGTGGCCACCGCCGGCAGACCGGCCAGGACGATGCCCTGGAGCAGCCGCAAGACGAGCAGGGCGTTCCATCCCGGTGCGACCGCGCAGGCGATGGCGACGATCGCGGACGCCCAGAGCGACAAGTGGATCAGCCGCGTCCGGCCGACGACGTCGGACAGCGGGCCGGCGACGAGTAGCGCGGCGCCCAGCGCCAATGTGGTCAACGACAGGGTCAGGGTGGCGCTGGTCGCCGAGACGTCGAACTGGGCCGACAACTCCGGTAAGAGGCCCTGCGGGCTGTAAAGCACCGCGAAGGTCGCCAGCCCCGCCACGAAGAGCGCTACGAGGACCCGTCGGTACTCGGCGCTGCCCGGCAGGTATCCCGTCATCGCCTCGGGTCTCCCGGTCACACGCACATCGTGCCGTGTCCTCGGACCCTGTGCCGGTCCTACGCTGTCGACGTGCTCGACGTCGGCCTCACTGGGGGCATCGGCTCGGGGAAGTCCACGGTCGCGCAGCTGCTGCGAGGACTCGGCGCGACCGTCATCGACGCCGACGTCGTCGCCCGTGAGGTCGTTCAGCCGGGAACCCCGACACTGGCTGCAGTCGCAGAGCGCTTCGGGCCGGACGTGGTCCGGCCGGACGGCTCCTTGGACCGGGCCGGCCTCGCCGCGATCGTGTTTCCA
>DATLPT010000081.1:0-8589 GCA_035535635.1 Lapillicoccus sp.
GTCCGCTTGCGGTCGAACACGAGGCGGTCCAGCGGTGAGAGCAGCGCAGTGCGCCCCTCGAACGGCTCGTCGAGCTGGGCCGGGTCGACCCGCCAGACGCCCGGAACGCCTGTCACGACAGCGGGTTCACCCGCACTGCCGACCGCCCGAGGCCGCGCGATGCCCAGCGCGCCCAGCAGCCGCTCGTGTCTCAGGTGCACCGCATCCTCGGCCGGGACGATGTCGACGTCCGGGTAGACCCGGTCGGCCAGATCCCAGAGACGTTCCCGGCCGCGCCGGCCGGACACCGCGACCTCGCCGCGCTGAGCCATGATGTCGAGCAGCCGCGCGACGTTTCGCCGGTCGTTCCAGCCGCTCGACCGCCAGGGCACCGCGCACGTGTCGGGCACGTCACGAGCTACCAGCGGTCCCGACGCCCTCAACCGGTCGAGGATCTGCAACCGGCAGGCGTCATTGGCCTCGACCCAGGCGAGCCGCTCGTCCTGCCAGTCCGGGAGCGGTCCGGGGCCGGGCCACTCGAACATCTCGGCGCGGTAGAGCGCGAGGTCATCGCTAGTGCGGATCCTCATGTCCAGCTCGACGAGCCGGCGCTCGGCCAGCGCCTGCTCCACGTCCTCCGGCCGGTATGCGGATCCGAGTCGGCTCCAGAGCACGAGGTCGGCGCTCGGCGCCACGGCTGCGGTGTGGTCGACCTGGAGGCAGGTCAGCGACCAGACGACGTCGAGCGCGTCGGTGTGCCGCGTGTCGTCGAGGAGCTGAGCGCGGACGGCGATCCGGCGGGCCTGCTTGCGGGACAGCTCGTGGGTCCGCACCGTCCATCACTACCAGTGAGCCGGGACAGGATGACGACGGTCAGCCGGCCAGGATGTCAATGGCCCGACGCTGGGCCTCGTCGGAGTCCGGGTGCGTGTAAAAGGCGAGATGCGTGCCGGTGTCCAGGGTCAAGAGCTCGGCGCCCGGGATCTGGGAGGCGGCGAACGAACCGTGCTCGTAGGGCACGTCGGAGTCGGCGGTTCCGTGCACCACGAGCGTCGGTGCCGCGATCTGGTCGAGCTCCAGAGAGGTGATCGCGGCGAACTCGCGAATGTCGTTGTCGTAGCCGATGCGCCGCTCCGCGGTCTGCTCGGCGGTCAGGCCGAGTCCCACGACGAAGTCCAGCTTTCCCGGGTTCGCCATGACGTGCGCGACGCGCTCCTTGAGCAGCGGCCGGCTGAGCGAACTCTCGGCCGCGAGCACCCCGGCGACGAACTGCTGCGGCTGCTTCGCCGCGACATAGCTGAGCAGCTTGTTGCCCGCGCGGGTATTGAACAGCAGCCGGTCGACCAGCTTGAGCTTCGGCGTGGGGTACGCCTGGCTCACCGCGGCGAAGGCGACGATCGACCGCACCCGTCCGGGGTGGCGGACCGCGAGACGGTATGCGGCCGGTCCCCCGCCGGACCAGCAGTGCACTCCGACGCGGTCGAGGTCAAGCCGGTCCAAGAGCGCGGCCAGGAGGTCGGCCTCGGCGTCGACACTGGGATCCCGACCGAGGGGCGTGTCCATGTAGCCCGGCCGGGAGACGAGCACCGCGGAGAAGGCGTCCTTCGGCAGGAACCGCGCCATGAGGGCTGCCGCGTCGATGCCGCCGGGACTGCCGTGGAGTACCAGCACCGGGGCACCGACGCCCACGACGGCGTACTCGATCCGTCCGAGCGCCGTGGTGGTGACGGATGACGACACCCCGAGCGGCATGCGAACCTCCTCGTCGTCGTCGTGGCCGACTGTAATCCCCGCCGCTCGAGCGGCTACGACGTCGGCGCGAACATCTCCTGGATCGTCTGGAGGTCCCGCCGGAGCTGCTGCATCCGGCTGGCGCCGATGACCTCGACGAGGCGTTGCTCCATCTCGGGGACCATCTCCCGCACCATCGCGTACACCCGCCGGCCCTTCGCGGTCGGCCGGACCAGCTTGGCTCGGCGGTCATCCGGGTCGGGCACCCGGTCGACGTAGCCCCGATCCTCCAGATGGGCCACGAGCTCGGCCATCGCCTGCTTGGTCATCTCAGCTCGTTCGGTTCCGCGGCACATCGCTCGCGGCGACGTGCGTCTTCCCCGGCGTCACGCAGACCGACGTGTTCCGCAACGGGACCGGCGTCCCGGGGTCACTCGCCCGGCTGTTGGCCGGCGCTGCGCACCGCACCGGTCTCACGCCCGACGAGGCGGCCGACACGCCAACCTGGTTGGCCGGCGAGGCCGACGCTGCCACCGTGTCGGCGTCCTTCTTCGGGCCTCACCGCCGCGTCCGACGCATACCGGACCGAGTGCTTCGGCTCGATCGGCGGCAGGCGCTCTGGAAAGTGAGTGATCACCTCGTCGCGCCCTGGCTGGCCGGGAGACCGGCCGACCGCTGACGGACGCCGGTGCTGGAACTCATCCCGGCAGGGTGACCGTCATCCGGGTGCCGCGTGGCTCGCCACGGGACGCGACCAGGCGACCCCCGGCGGCCTCGACCCGGAGCCGCTGCGAGGCCAGCCCGATGTGGCCCGCGGCCAGCTGCCGGGCGGCGCTCTCCTCGTCGAAGCCGGCGCCGTCGTCCGTCACCGCGGCGACCAGCTGGCCGTCGTCGTACCTCAGGTCGAGGACGACGGATTGGGCACCCGAATGTCTGACGACGTTGGCAACCAGCTCGCGAACCGCACCGAAGACCACCCGGTCGGCGTTGGTGGCCGGACGGACCGGCATACCCTCCATCCGGACGTCGACGGTGTATCCGCGGCCGCGCAGCGCCTCGGCGAGGTCCTCTACCGCCCGCACCAGCCCGGCCTGGTCGAGCACCGCCGGGTGCAGCTCGCTGACCGTGCGACGGAGCAGCCCAGCGGTCTGGGTCAGGGCGTGGTCGACGCGGTCCACGGCCTCCGGATCGCCGTCCCGGACGTCCTCGAGGTCCATACGCGCGCCTAGGACGAACTGGAGCGCGCCGTCGTGCAGGGCCTCCGACAGACGGCGTCGTTCGTGCTCCTCGACCCCTGCCAGCTCGACGAGCAGGCCGGCTCGGTCGATCGCGTGGGCCGCGATGTCCATGACGCGGGATCGCTGGATCCGTGAGAGGGCTACCGATCCCACACAGACGCCCACGAGGACCGCGACGCGCAGGAACAGCGACCGCCACGGCTCGCCGTTGGCCTCGCGGGTGGTGACGCTCGAGAGGACGTAGACCCCGACCGTTGGCAGCGCGAGGGCCAGCCCGACCCGTGGGCTCAGCTGGGTCGCGGCCAGGATCGGGAGGAGGAAGAACCCGTTGACGATGACGTAGGCGGTCCAGCTGTCCTCGGCCGACAGACCCGCCAGCATCGTGAGGACGCCGAGGACGGCGATATCGAGCGCAAGCGGCAGCCAGGACAGATCCGGCCCACGTGCCGGTTGACGCCTGAGCACGGGCATGGTCAGCGCCCAGAGCACCGGGTACGCGACCGCGACCCCGTAGCACCAGCCGGCCTGCTCGCTCGGCGGTTCCAGCAGCAGGCAGGCCCAGACGAAGGCGACGACGCCGAGGCGGAGCCAGGCCTCGAGCCGAGCGCCGCGCGCCGCATGGCTGGCCATCACATCGGCGACGACGTCCTCGACGCGGGCCACACCCGCGGTGGTCTCGCTCATGGCACCTCCCGGAGGGTCTCGGGAACTATTGTCGTGGGCACGTGCTCGAAGAACCGGGAAGGAGACGCGTCGTGGTCTCGTCCGACCCACGGGTGCGCGTCGTCGTCGTCGACGACCACCCCTTCTTCCGCGACGGCCTGACTCGGGGGCTGGTCAACAGCGGTCGGGTGGACGTCGTCGGTGAGGCCGAGAACGGTCGCGACGCCCTCGAGCTGATCACCGAGCTGCGCCCCGACGTCGCCGTCGTCGACTACCAGATGCCCGATCTCACCGGGTTGCAGGTCCTGTCGGCGATCGTGCGCGACGGCCTGCCGACCCGGGTCCTCATGCTGTCCGCGGTGGTCGAGAGCAGCGTCGTGTATTCGTCAGTGGAGGCGGGAGCGGCGGGGTACCTCTCAAAGGACGCCCGGCGTCAGGAGATCGTCGACGCCGTCCTCGCGGTGAGCCGCGGCCGCACCGTCGTCCCACCGGAGCTCGCCGCCGGGCTGGTCAGCCAGATCCGGATGCGGGCCGAACCGAACCGTCCGATCCTCAGCCCACGGGAGCTCGAGGTGCTGCGCGGCTTCGCCCGCGGATTGTCGGTGCCAGAACTGGGGAAGGAGCTGTTCCTCGGGACGAGCACCGTCAAGACGCACGCCCAGCGGCTCTATCAGAAGCTCGGCGTGTCGGACCGGGCGGCGGCGGTGGCCGAAGGGATGCGCCAGGGCCTCGTCGAGTAGTTCCTCAGACGGCTTGACGCACCGCCTCCGCGACCGCCGGGGCAACGCCCGGGTGGAAGACGCTGGGGACGACCTCGTCCGCGGTCGGGTGCTCCACGACGGCGGCGATCGCGTATGCGGCGGCGAGCTTCATCTCCTCGGTCACCTTCCGGGCGCCAGAGTCCAGGGCACCCCGGAAGATGCCAGGGAAGGCGAGGACGTTGTTGATCTGGTTGGGGAAGTCGGAGCGACCCGTGGCCACGACGCGGGCGTGTCGGTGCGCGACGGTCGGGTGGACCTCCGGGTCGGGGTTGGCGAGAGCGAAGATCATCGCGTCGGTCGACATCCGGGCGACCGCGCTCTCGGGGATGGTTCCGCCCGAGACGCCGACGAGGACATCGGCTCCAACGAGCGCCTCGGCAATGCCGCCGGCGACGCCTCGCTGGTTCGTGAGCGAGGCGAGCTCCCGCTTGTGCGGAGGTAGGCCCGCGCGTCCGACGTGGAGGGTGCCGGCCGAGTCGACGACGACGACGTGTCCGATGCCGGCTCGCAGCAGGATCTTCGTCACCGCGACTCCGGCCGCGCCGGCGCCCGAGACGACGACGTCGAGGTCGGCGGGGTCGCGGCCGACGACGCGGGCCGCGTTGGCGAGTGCGGCGAGGACGACGATGGCGGTGCCGTGCTGGTCGTCGTGGAAGACGGGGATGTCCAGGCGTTCCTGCAGGCGGCGCTCGATCTCGAAGCAGCGCGGCGCAGAGATGTCCTCCAGGTTGATCCCGCCGTACGTCGGCGCGACGCGGGCGATCGCGTCGACCAGCTCCTCCACCGTGCCGGTCTGCAGGCAGAGCGGCACCGCATCCACGCCGCCGAATCGCTTGAACAGCACGGCTTTTCCTTCCATCACCGGCATCGCGGCGAGGGGCCCGACATCGCCGAGGCCGAGGACGGCGGTGCCGTCGCTGACGACGGCGATGGTGTTCCGGACGCTGGTGTAGGTCGCCGCGAGCTTGGGGTCGGCCGCGATGGCGCGGGAGACCTGGGCGACGCCCGGCGTGTACAGCAGCGACAGGTCTGCGGCGTCGCGCAGCGGTTGGGTTGCGAGCGTGGCCAGCTTCCCGCCCAGGTGGGCGCGGAACACCGGGCTGGAGGGGTCGACGAGCGGCGTGGACTGCGGGTCCATGAATGGGCACCTCGGTGGCTGAGCGGTCGACGGACCGCGGGTTCGGCTGTGCGATGCAGCCGAGGTGTGGCCACGAGTACGACGGCGGCGGAGGGTGGCCGCCGGTTCCGACACTGTGCCAGAAGCGCGTTACCGAGGGGTAGCAGAATTCGGCGGGCCGACGTGTGGCACCCGTCACACCCCCCCTTCCCGCTTAGACTCCCGGGCTCATGGAGGGGCAACCGGCGACGGACACGGCGGTCCTCGTGGTGGGCGCAGGCCCGACCGGCCTGCTGCTGTCGTGTTCGCTGCGCCGCCGGGGAGTCGACTGTGTGCTCGTCGACGCCTACGACGCGCCGCTCGGCTGGGACCGCGCGACCGTCGTCCATCCCCGGTCGCTGCAGATCTTCGAGGCGCTGGGGATCGTCGACGAGTTCACTGCGGCTGGGGTGCACATCCGCGGCTGCCGGATCAGCGCCGACGGCGCGGTGCTCGGTGAGAAGGACTACGCCGAGAACCGGACCCGCTTCCACTTCGACATCGGGATGTCCGAGGAGACGACCGAGCGGATCCTCTCCGCATACCTCGAAGGGGTCGGTGGGCGCGTGACCCGGTCCACCCGGCTGGTGGGCCTGGACCAGGAGGCCGACCGGGTCACCGCGACCCTGGAGTCGCACGGCGAGCGGAGGACCATGACCGCCTCCTGGGTCGTCGGCTGCGACGGCTACCACAGCACGGTGCGCGACCTCACCGGAATCGGATACGAGGGCGACGTTCCCGACGAGCCGTGGGCGGTGTTCGACGCCGGCCTCGCCGGGTGGAGCTCCGAGTGGGACATGGTCCACGCCTTCTTCGACGACCCGCTCGTCATCATCACGCCGCTGCCCGGCCGGCGGTTCCGGGTCTACTCGCGCCCGCAGTCGGGTGAGACCGACCTCGAAGGCGATTCGCGCGCCGTTCTCGACCGATACTCCCCTGGCGTCTCGTTCGTAGACGTCCGAAACCCCACTCGTTTCTTGTGCCACGCACGGGTGGCGGAACGGTTCCGATCCGGCCGGGTCCTGCTCGCGGGCGACGCCGCGCACGCGTGCTCGCCGACCGAGGGCCACGGGATGAACACCGGCCTGCAGGATGCATACAACCTCGGTTGGAAGCTGGCCCTGGTCTGCCGCGGCGAGGCGGGCGAGGTGCTCCTCGACAGCTACGACAAGGAGCGCCGTCCCGTCGCCCAGCGGATCGTCGAGAGCGGAGCGGCCGCCGACGCGGCCCAGGCCCGGCTCGACCAGCTCGAGCGGGCCGCCCGGAACGCCCGGGTCGTCGCGACGTTCAGCGATCCCGATGCGGTGCAGCTGGAGGCCGCGTCGGGTGCCGAGGTGGACCGGTACTACGACCGGTCGCCCGTCGTGAGGGGAGCCGGGCAGGAAACGGCTCGTGGCCCGGCCGCCGGCCGGCTGCTGCCGCTCACCGCTCGGGTGCGCTCGCCGAGCGGCGACGACGGGGCGCTGCACGACTTCGCCAGACGGCTGGGCCACACCGTCTTCGTCCTCGGCGGTCCGGGCACTCCCGCCCAAGACGTCGCTGCCGTGCTCGACCGGGTCACCACCGTCGCCGATGCCCGGTACGTCGAGGCCGCATACGGGTTCGTCGTCGGCGAGTTCGGCGACTCGCGTGTGGGAACGATGCCGGCGGAAGTCGCCGCGCAGCTCGGTGTCGACCGGCTGACGGTGCTCGTCGTCCGGCCCGACCGCTACATCGGTATGCGACGTGACGGCACCGACACGGAGAACGTCGGATACCTCGCCGACTACCTCGCGGCACTGGCGGCGTGACCGATCGGCGGCTGGGCGTCGCGGTCGTCTCGGGGCGCTCGATGGAGCCCACGCTGCACGAGGGCGACCGCGTACTGGTCGTGTGGGGTGGCCGCCCAAGGCCCGGTCGGCTGGCCGTCGTCCGGTTACCGCCGTCGGAGCGCGGGCCGAGACCGCTGTCGGTGAAACGGGTGACCGGTACTGCGCCGGGAGAACCCGGCGCCTGGTGGGTGGAGCGCGACAACCCCGCCGAAGGCGTGGACTCGTGGCACGTGGGCGGCATCCCGGAGGCGGACGTGCTGGGCCGGGTCCTGCTGCGCTTGCCCGCCTTCACCCGTCGTGTTTGGCGGGCGTAGGTTGAGGGGACAGGCTTGCCGAAGACCGACGTTACTCACGGAAGGGAATCCCCCATGCCCCGCGTAGTCGCTTCCACCGTTCTCGTCTCCGCCCACTGCGACCTTCCGTGCGGCGTATACGACCCCGCCCAGGCGCGGCTCGAGGCCGAGTCGGTTAAGGCGTGCATGACCAAGGTCGCCGACAACAAGGACGACGGCGAGTTCAAGGCTCGCGCCCGGCGGATCAAGGAGGAGCGGTCCGAGCTCGTGAAGCACCACCTCTGGGTGCTCTGGACCGACTACTTCAAGCCGCCGCACTTCGAGAAGTACCCGAACCTCAACGAGCTGTTCAACGAGGCGACGAAGCTCGCTGGTGCCGCGGGCACCAAGGGTTCCTGGGACCCGAAGGTCGCCGACCAGCTGCTCGGCAAGATCGACGAGATCGCCGAGATCTTCTGGGAGACCAAGAAGGCTGCGGCATAGTCTCAGGCCTCGACCTGCGGGAATGGTCGGCGGAGGGGTGGGCAGTCCTTAATCCGTGCACAAGACCGGCAAGCACCGTGTCAATCACGAGGCGAGTGCGGTCGTCGTCCCCGGCCACCGGTGGGCGCACGTCCGCAGCGTGATCAACGCGGAGGAGTGCCCGAGGACGGTGTGCACCTGCTTGACCGACGCGCCCCCGGCGATGAGCGCCGAAGCGTAGAAGTGCCTGAGCGAATGCGTACCACGTCACCGGGACCGGTTTCTGCCCAGACCCGCTTGCACCTCCGGTAGCCGAGCGGCCTCCGGCCTCGGTGGTGAACAGCCAATCGCTCGAGGGGTATGCGGCCATGTGCGCGGCGGCTCGGCCGTTCAGCTGCCTTACCGATTGAGCCTTGCAAGATCGAGGAGTTCGTCGAGGACCTCCTCGAGGTGGTTGAGCGGAGTGATGTGTCCCGCCTCATCCATCAGGTGAGC
>DATLPT010000082.1:0-8135 GCA_035535635.1 Lapillicoccus sp.
GACGAACTGCGGGAAGAACGCGAGGAAGAAGAGCACCGCCTTCGGGTTGCCGATGCCGACGAGGAAGCCCTGCCGCCAGCTCGTCCAGGCCGTCAGTGACCCGCGCGCCACAGCCGGCGGCTCGGGGTCGTTGCGGTCGCGCAGCGTGCGGATCCCGAGGTACACGAGGTAGGCCGCGCCCGCATACCGGACCGCCGTGAACGCGACCGTCGACGCGGCGAGGATCGCCGTGAGGCCGAGCGCCGTCGCCACGACGTAGACCGCGTTGGCGGTCTCGACCCCGAGCGCCGAGAGCGCCCCGACCCTGGGCCCGCCGGCGACACCGCGAGCGACGAGGAAGAGCATCGCCGGTCCAGGGAAGAGGACGAACAGCACCGCCGTGACGGTGAAGGCGGTGATGGTGGACGGGCTCGGCATGGCCGGATCGTATGCGGCGGGTCCGGTCGGCATCCAGCGGGTTTACCGCCCGCGCATCGCCTTCCGGTCCATCCGGACCTTGGTCGGGTCGACGCCCTTGGGCAGCGGCGGCCGGACTCCGCCGATCGACTTCAGCCGCTTGTTCACGACGGACACCTCGTCCTTGGTGAGCACCGGTTTCATCCGCTGCACCCGATTGGCCAGCTTGCGGATGCTGACCTCGTCCTCGCCACCGCTCTCCCCGACGCGCAGCAGGGTGACCGGGACGCCGGAGGCGACGCGCTCGACCTTGCGACGCTCGGCCGCCAGCAGCTTCTGGGCCCGGCCCGAGGGACCCTCGCCGATGAGGACGATGCCGGGGCGGCCGACCGCGCGGTAGACCAGCGCCGCCGAGGAGAGGTCGGTGGCCCGCTGGGCGTCGGCGGCGACCGGCTGCTCCTCGATGAACCAGCCGCGGCGCACCGACCGGAGAGCGGCGCCGACCGCGCCGGGCTGGCCCTCGATCTGCTTGTATGCGGCCCGCTCGGCCCGTCGGCTCAGGACGATGGTCGCCGCGAGAAAGGCGAGCGGGACGCCCAGAATCAGGGCGTAGACCAGGGCGTTGAGGAGGATGCCGACGACCGCGGCCACGACGAGGACGGCGAGCGCGGCGAGCGCCATCCACCAGCCGATGGCGGGATCGACGGCCTTGGCCGCGACGAAGACCTGCTTGATCTGGGCTAACCGGCCGGGCTTCTTGGGGGGCTTCGTCGCCGGTTGCTTGGCCATACCGGTCAGGATACGGCGGCGGTGGTGCGGGCGACCAACGCTGCGGCTTCCTGGCGGGCGGGGGAGTCGGCGGCGGCGGCGAGGTGGGCCAGGTGCTCAGGGATCGGGCGCGCCCAGCGGTTCATGGCGGTGGCCCAGAGCCGGCCGGCTCGATAGGAGGAGCGGACCAGCGGCCCGGCCATGACGCCCTTGAAACCGAGGTCGTCGGCAACCTCGGACCAGTGGACGAACTCCTCCGGCCTCACCCACCGGTCGACGGGGTGGTGCCGCGGGCTCGGCCGGAGGTACTGCGTGATGGTGACGATGTCAGTGCCGGCCTGATGGAGGTCGCCGAGGGCCCGCTCGATCTCGTGGTCCTCCTCGCCCATGCCGAGGATGAGGTTGGACTTGGTCACCAGGCCGGCATCCCGGCCCATGGTGATGACGTCGAGCGACCGGTCGTACCGGAACGCCGGGCGGATCCGCTTGAAGATGCGGGGGACGGTCTCGACGTTGTGCGCCCACACCTCCGGGCGGGCGTCGATGACCTGGCCGACGAGCTCGGGGATCGCGTTGAAGTCGGGGACGAGGATCTCGACACCGGTGCCGGCGTTGAGAGCGTGCACCTGGCGGATGGTCTCGGCGTAGAGCCAGGCACCTCCGTCGACGAGGTCGTCGCGGGCCACTCCGGTGATGGTGGAGTAGCGAAGGCCCATCTGGCGGACGCTCTCGGCGACGCGGCGGGGCTCGTCGCGGTCGAGCGGCGCCGGCCGGCCGGTGTCGATCTGGCAGAAGTCACAGCGCCGCGTGCACTGTTCGCCGCCGATGAGGAAGGTCGCCTCGCGGTCCTCCCAGCACTCGAAGATGTTGGGGCAGCCGGCTTCCTGGCAGACCGTGTGCAGCCCCTCGGACTTCACCATCGCGTGGAGCTGGGTGTACTCCGGGCCTATCTTCGCCGTGGTGCGGATCCACGACGGCTTGCGCTCGATCGGGGTCTGGGCGTTGCGCGCCTCCACGCGCAGCAGGCGCCGGCCCTCCGCAGCGATGGTCACGGGTGCTGCCTCCAGGTTCATGTCGTATGCGGGTCCCAGGCTACGTCAGCGGTGGTCGCGGTCTCGTCGTGGCCCGGTCGAGCGAGATCTTGGACCGTCTCCGTCGCTGGGACGGCGGAAAACGCCCACGATCAGCAGGGTCTGGAGAGTCCAGGCCGAGGCCGGCGGCGAGCACACGCATACCCTCGTCCGCCGCGACCCGGTCGCCGGTCAGGGCGAGGTCGAAGAGCAGGCCGCGCACCGCGGCGAGGTTGACGCGGGCCAGCTCGGCGGCCTCGTCGGCCGGATGGCCCAGCCGTATCCAGAGATCGGTGAGTGCCTCGGTCCACCCGGACGCGAGCCACGACCGCAGGCCGGCCGCCCATGGCTGGCCCTGCATGGCGTGGCCGGACAGCTCGAAGTAGAGCGGAGCGAAGGTGGCCGCGGCGTCGGCGACGTGGTCCCAGAACGCCAGGCCCGCGGCATGCGGGTCGTCGACGTCGCGGAGCAGGCGCTGCAGCAGGTCGCGTTCGGCCTGCTCGACCGACTCGACGACTGCGGCGAGGAGGCCCTCCCGTGACCCGAAGTGGTAGAGGAGCATCCGGTGGCTGGTGCCGACGTTGGCGGCCAGGGTCCGGAGGCTGGTGTCACCGACCCCGTGCTCGGCGAACCAGGCGACGCAGCGAGCTAGCAGCTCGTCGCCGGCGGCGCTCACGACGCCTCGCACCGCTCCTTGAGGAGGGCCGCTTCGGTGTCGACGTACCGTTGCCCGCGCCGTCCCCACAGCGCCCGTGCCACGAACGCCAGAGGACCGTTCCACTCGACGCCGAGCGAGGCCCGGCTGCCGGTCGGTTGTGGTTGGACCACGTGGGTGGCCGTCGCGCGGAGGCCTGGGCCCGACGACTCCCAGGTGAAGCTGCGCCCCGGCTGCCAGTCGGTGATCTGCCAGGTGGCCTTGGGCAGCCCCGGCTGGACCACGGCGTAGCGAGCCCCGACCGCGTCCGGGCCGCCGGGGTCCAGGGGCGTCACGGAGGTGATGGTGGTCAGCCAGTCCGGCCAGCGGCGCACGTCGGAGATGCGGTCGAAGACGGTCTCGGGGGATGCGGCGATGTCAGCCGACGCGTGGAGCGTCATGTACCAAACGGTACACCTTTAGCCGAGGATGTCGGCCAGGTGCTTCTCGACATGAGGCAGCACCTCATGAACGCTGACAGCCCGACCCAGCTCCTTCGAGAGCGACGTCACGCCGGCCCCGACGATGCCGCACGGGATGATGACGTCCGCCCAGCCGAGGTCGTTGTCGCAGTTGAACGCAAACCCGTGCATCGTCACGCCCTGGCTGACCCGGATCCCGATGGCACCGATCTTCCGGTCCGGCTGTCCCGGCTCACCGAGCACCCAGGTCCCGCTCGCGCCCTCCACCCGGGTCGCATCGACGCCGAAGTCGGCGCAGACCCGGATCATCATCTCCTCCAGCCGGCGGACGTGGGCCACGACGTCGATGGGCTCCGGCAGCCGCACGATCGGGTACCCGACGATCTGGCCCGGCCCGTGCCAGGTGATCTTGCCGCCGCGGTCGACGTCGATGACCGGCGTTCCGTCGAGCGGGCGCTCGTGCGGCTCGGTGCGCTTGCCCGCCGTGTAGACCGCCGCGTGCTCGAGCAGGAGGGTCGTGTCGGGCTCCTCACCAGCCACCACCTTGGCGTGGAGGTCGCGCTGGACGTCCCAGGCTCGCCGGTAGTCGACGTAGTCCGGAGCGAACCCGAGACGGATGACCTGCATCCCCCGAGGCTACGCCGGACGAAGCACCCTTCATGATGAGCACATGAGGCGAGGGGTCCGCTGGGTCGCACTCCTCGCCGTTCTGGCCTGGCTCGCCATCGGCGGTGTGGGCGGACCGCTGGTCGGCCGGCTCTCGGAGGTCCAGACCAACGACAACGCGAACTTCCTCCCCGCGTCGGCCGAGTCTACCGCCGTCAACGAGTTCGTCCAGAAGACCACCGACACGCAGACCCTGCCCTATCTGATCGTCCTCGAGAAGACGAGCGGGCTGACCCCGGCCGACCTGCAGGCGGTGCAGGCATACGTCGCCGCGATCCCGAACCTCACCTTGGCGAAGGACCGTTCCCGCACCGTCGGCGAGTTCCTCGAGGCACCGCCCCAGGCCGCGATCCCCAGTCAGGACCAGCAGGCGGCCCTCATCCCCGTCGCCTTCCTCGCCGCCAAGGCCCAGGACACGGTTGCCGGCACATCGGTCTTGTATGCGGTCGCCGAGGCGTTGCGGTCGGCCGGCACCACCCAGCTCGCGCCGGCGGGGATGGCTGTGCACGTGACCGGGCCGGGCGGGTTCTTCGCCGACTTCATCACCGCCTTCGAAGGCATCGACGGGATTCTCCTCCTCGTCGCCCTCGGCGTCGTGTTCGTCATCCTCCTGATCGTCTACCGCAGTCCGATCCTGCCCATCGCCGTGCTCGTCACCGCGCTGTTCGGGCTGTCGGTGGCCGCGCTCGTCATCTTCCCGCTGGCCAAGAACGGCTCGATCGACCTCAGCGGGCAGAGCCAGGGCATCCTGTCGATCCTCGTCGTCGGCGCCGCGACCGACTACGCGCTGCTCCTCGTGGCGCGGTACAAGGAGGAGCTGCACGACCAGGAGTCGACCTGGGCCGCGATGAAGATCGCCTGGCGCGCCGCGGTCGAGCCGATCGCCGCCAGCGCGGCCACCGTGATCCTCGGCCTGCTCTGCCTGCGCCTCTCCGACCTCGGCAACACGCGGGGACTCGGGCCGGTCGGCGCGTTCGGGATCGCCGGAGCGTTCCTCGCTTCGCTTACCTTCCTGCCGGCGGTGTTGCTGCTCATCGGCCGGCGGATCTTCTGGCCTGGCATCCCGCGGGTCGACCATGTCCACGCCGAGGACTCGATCGGGCGTCGCGGCATCTGGGGCCGCGTGGCGGGCATGGTCGGGGCGCACCCGCGGCGGACGTGGGTCGCCACCTTCGTCGTGCTGGCCGCATGCGCGGCGTTCGCGCCGACGTTCGAGGCCAAGGGCGTGACCCAGTCGGACCTGTTCCTCACCACGGTCGACTCGGTGACCGGCCAGGAGGTTCTCGGGCGGCACTTCCCGGCCGGTTCAGGGTCACCGGTGCAAATCGTTGCTCCGCAAGGCAAAGCCGACCAGGTGGTGCAGGTCCTCGGCACCATCGAGGGCGTCCAGAACCCGCAGGTCGGCAACGTTCTCGGGCAGCCGCCGAAGGTCGTCGACGGCCAAGTGCTCGTCCAAGCGACCCTCGTGGCTCCGGCGGACAGTGTCGACGCGGAAGGCGTCGTCGAGACGATCCGGACACGGCTCGACGAAGTGGGCACCGAGGTGCTCGTCGGTGGCAGCACCGCGGTGAACCTCGACGTACGCCAGGCCAGCGAGCGTGACCTGCGGGTCATCATCCCGGCCATCCTCGGCGTGATCTTCGTCGTGCTCCTCCTGCTGCTCCGGTCCGTCGCGGCCCCGATCGTCCTCGTCGTCGCCAACGTCCTGTCCTTCGCGGCGACCATCGGGGTGTCGGCCCTGGTCTTCAACCATGTGTTCGACTTCCCCGGGTCCGACCCGTCCACGCCGCTCTACGGGTTCGTGTTCCTGGTGGCGCTCGGCATCGACTACTCGATCTTCCTCATGACCCGCGTACGCGAGGAGTCGCGGATCCGGGGTACCCGGCCCGGGATCCTGGTCGGCCTCGCCGTCACCGGTGGGGTGATCACCAGCGCCGGCATCGTCCTCGCGTCGACGTTCTCCGCGCTGGCCGTGCTGCCGATCCTCTTCCTCGCCCAGATCGCGTTCATCGTCGCGTTCGGCGTGCTCCTCGACACGCTCGTCGTCCGCAGCCTGCTCGTGCCGGCCGTCTCCTACGACCTCGGCGAGCGCGTGTGGTGGCCGTTCGGGTTGCGTCGGGCCGGTGCGCACGAGGAGGCCGCGCTGCGGGCGACCCATCACGACGAGGACGCGGTTGCCGCTGACGTCGAGGACCTCACCGGCGAGGGCCGGGAGCCCGTCGAACCCGGGCGCGAACCCGTGCGGGACTGAGTGAGTCGCTCGATACGTTGGCGACATGACTGCCTCCAGCAGCGGTGTACCGCGGGTCGGGCTCGTCGGGTACGGCGGGGCCGGTCGCGTCTTCCACGCCCCGCTGCTCGCCGCCGCAGGGCTCGACGTCGCCGTGGTCGTGACCGCCAACCCGGAGCGCGCGGCCCAGGTCCGCACGGACCTGCCGGCCGCAGCAGTCGTCCCGGACCTCACCACCCTGCTCGCCGACGGTGGTCTGGACCTCGTCGTGCTCGCGTCGCCGACCGGGGTTCATGTCGCGCAGGTCCACGAGGTGGTCGACGCCGGCGTGCCGGTGGTCGTCGACAAGCCGCTCGGCGTCGACGCGTCGTCGGCCTTGGAGGCGGTGGATACGGCGCAACACCAAGGCGTTCCACTCACGGTCTTCCAGAACCGCCGGTACGACCCGGAGTTCCGGACTCTGGCTCGCGTCGTCGCCGACCGACTCGTCGGTGACGTCGTCCGCGCCGAGCTGCGGTGGGAGCGCTGGCGGCCGGTCCCCAAGCAGCGCTGGCGTGAGAACGCCCCGCCGGAGGAGGGCGGCGGCCTGCTGCTCGACCTCTACCCACACCTCCTCGACCAGGTCTGCGTCCTCTTCGGGCCGGTCGAGACGGTGTATGCGGAGCTGTTCGCCTACACGACGGTGGGCGAGGACACCGCGTTCCTCAGCTGCCGGCATACCTCCGGGGTCGTTTCGCACCTCGGTTCGACCTCGCTCGCCGCCGCCCCCGGACCGTGGCTGCGGTTGCTCGGCCGCGAGGGCGCCTACGTGGTCGGCGGGCTGAACCAGGAGCCGACCGCGTTCGCCGACTGGCTGCCCGCCGACGAGGCGCACCTCGGCTGGCTGGTGCGCGCCGACGGTAGCCGGGAGGCCGTGGCTCGGGTGCCCGGCGACCAGGCGGACTTCTACCGGGAGGTGGCCCGCGCGCTGACGCAGGCCGACGCCGCGATGCCCGTAGACCCTCGCGACGCCGTGCACACGCTCGCCGTGATCGATGCGGCCCGCACGAGCGCGGGAACTGGCCGTGTGGTGGAGGTGGTGACTCCCGGCCAGGCGCCGTGAGCTGTGGATAAGACCGGAGGGGCGTCGCCGGGTTTCGCGACGATGACCGGGTGACTCTTCTTGCTCCCACACTGCTTCGGTATGCCGGTCCGCCGGCCGTACTCGGGTACTCCGTTGGTGAGTTCCTCGGCCGAGGGACGACGGGGATCGTGTGGGCGGCGCGGTGCCAGGAGACCGGCGAACGGGTCGCGCTGAAGGTCGCCGAGGCCGACGCGGTGGATGGCGTCGACCGCGACGTGGCCGAGCGCGAAGAGGCGCTGGGCCGACGGGTGGCCGGTTCCCACCTCGTCACGGTTCGCGGCCGCGTGGACCTCGAGGACGGCCGGGTCGCGCTGGTGATGAACCTCGCGGACGGCGGCAGTCTGCGCGACGTCGTGACCATCCGGGGCGCGCTTCCCCTCGGCGAGGTCGTCACTGCTCTGACGCCCCTGGCCACGGCGCTGGCCGAGCTGCACGAGGCCGGTGTCGTCCATGCCGACGTGGCGCCGGCGAACGTCCTCTTCACGGCCGACGGTCGACCGATGCTCGCCGACCTGTCCTCCGCGTGGCTTGCCGAGGACGGGTGGCCCACCCAGTCACGGGGGACGTCCGGGTTCACTGCGCCCGAGGTTGCGCTCGCTCGGCCGCCGGTTCCGACGAGCGACGTATGGTCGCTCGGAGCGCTGGCGTGGTACGCGCGGACCGGGGGTCTCACGCCGCCGCGGTGGCTGGGCGAGCTGCACTGGTCCGGAGCCGTCGCCGGTACCGATGACGCGAATGGGGAGGAGGAGAACGGGACCGTCACCGA
>DATLPT010000083.1:0-5684 GCA_035535635.1 Lapillicoccus sp.
TCACGTGTCGCTACCCCTACCGCCGGACCAGCTCCAGGCGTACTTGCCGTCGTCGGCCGCGTGGCCGCCTTCGCCGAGCTCGAGTGGCCGGAAGGTATCGACCATGACGGCGAGCTCGTCGAAGTAGTGCACGCCGATCGAGCCCTCGGTCGCCCCCGGCTGCGGTCCGTGCGGGTGGCCGCCGGGGTGCACCGAGATCGACCCTTTACCGATCCCCGAGCCCTTGCGCGCCTCGTAGTCGCCGTCGACGTAGAACATGATCTCGTCGCTGTCGACGTTGGAGTGGTAGTAGGGCACCGGGATCGACAACGGGTGGTAGTCGACCTTGCGCGGCACGAAGTTGCAGACCACGAAGTTCCAGCCCTCGAACACCTGGTGCACCGGCGGGGGCTGGTGAACCCGTCCCGTGATCGGCTCGAAGTCGGCCACGTTGAACACGTACGGGTAGAGGCACCCGTCCCAGCCCACCACGTCGAGGGGATGGAAGGGCAGCGTATGCACCGTGCCGACAACGCCTCCGGGTCCGGAACCGCGGTGCTTGATGAACACCTCGGTCTCGTCCGACGTCCGCGCTCCCACGTTCTCCGCCAGCAACGGACCCGCCGGCAACCGCAGGTCTCGCTCGCAGTAGGGCGAGTGCTCGAGGAACTGGCCGTACTTCGACAGGTACCGCTTCGGCGGCGAGATGTGCGAGTTCGCCTCGATCGCATACGTGCGCAAGGGGTCGCGCGGCGAGCGGCGGGGCAGCCACCGGTGCGTCGTCGCCCGCGGGATCACGACGTAGTCGCCGGGCCCCACGTCGAACGCCCCGAAGACCATCTCCACCCGGGCTCGTCCGCGCTCGACGTAGACGCACTCGTCGCCGATCCCGTTCCGGTACCAGGGCGAAGGCTGAGCCGACACCGCATACGAGATGCGCACGTCGCCGTTCCCGAGGACGAGCCGCCGTCCCGTCACCGGGTCGGTCCGGCGCACGGCGGCGACGTCGAAGAGGTCGTGCAACCGCAGATGCCGGGGCACGAGCGGGTGGTTCGGCGTGGTCGAGAGGTCGCCGACCGCCCACTCTCGGGCGTCGGCGATCGTCGACGGGATGTTGCGGTGGTAGAGCAGCGACGAGTCGGACGAGAAGCCCTCCTCCCCCATCAGCTCCTCGTAGTAGAGGGCGCCCTGCTTTCCCCGCGACGACGGCTGCCGGTGCTGCGTGTGCCGCTTGTGCGGCACGCTGCCCATCCGCTGGTAGTGCGCCATCGCCGCTCCCCTTCGTGACCACGATTGTCCGATAATCGGACACTTTTGTCCCGATATCCTAGCGAACATGACGAGCTGGCTCGACCTCGACCCGACGGATCCGTTCGGCCTCCAGACCCTGCCCTACGGGGTCTTCTCCACCGCCACGCGGCCGGACCGCCGAGTCGGGGTGCGCATCGGCAACCGCGTCCTCGACGCCGCGGCCGCCGCGAAGCAGGCCGGCATGGAGTCCGGCGAGACCTGGGCCTGCACCAGCCTCAACCGCTTTCTCGCCCGCGGGCCCCGCGCCTGGGCCGCCGCCCGCGAGTGGCTGACCATGGTCCTCTCCGACGAGGCCTACCGGGACGCCGTCGAGGCGTCCCTCCACCCGCTCGACCAAGTGGCGCTGCACCTGCCCTTCGAGGTTGCCGACTACGTCGACTTCTACGCCAGCGAGCACCACGCGGCGAACCTCGGCGCGATCTTCCGGCCCGACAACCCCGCGCTGCCGACCGCGTGGAAACACCTCCCCATCGGTTACCACGGCCGTTCGGGCACCGTCGTCGTCAGCGGCACCGACGTCCTGCGCCCCAACGGGCAGAGCCGTTCGCCGGACGGCGGCCGGCCCCACTTCGGCCCGAGCACCCGGCTCGACATCGAGGCCGAGGTCGCCTTCGTCGTCGGAGGTGCGACTCGGCTCGGTATGCCCGTGGCCGTGCCGGAGGCGGCCGAGCACCTGTTCGGGGTGGTCCTGCTCAACGACTGGAGCGCCCGTGACATCCAAGCGTGGGAGTATGTGCCGCTCGGCCCGTTCCTCGGAAAGTCTTTCATGACAAGCATTTCCGCTTGGGTCACCCCTATGGCAGCGTTCGACTCAGCGCGAGTGGATCTCCCCCGCCAGGACCCGCGCCCGCACGACTACCTCCACCATGAGACCGCGCGCGGGATGGACCTCCACCTCGAGGTCACCCTCAACGGCACGGTCGTCAGCCGCCCTGAGTACCGCCACATGTACTGGTCGCCCGAGCAGATGCTCGCGCACCTCACGGTCAATGGCGCCTCACTGCGTGACGGCGACCTCTTCGGGTCCGGCACGGTCAGTGGTGCCGATCCGGGCACCCTGGGCAGCCTGGTCGAGCTCACCGCGAACGGTGCGAACCCGGTCGCCCTCGACAACGGGACGACGCGCGGGTTCCTCGAGGACGGGGACGTCGTGACCATGACCGCTTGGGCGCCCGGTCCGGACGGCACCCGCATCGGCGTCGGCGAGGTCACCGGCCGGGTCGTCGCCGCCCTGTAGTCGTCCGCGGCTCAAGCGAGGGCGTCGCCCACCTCGCCGGCCGCGGCGACCACGGCGGGACCGACCCGCTCCTCGTCGAGGTCGGTCAGAGCGACGACGCCCACCGAGCCCTCCACCTCCCCCGCGGGCAGTGGCGCCGCCACCCCGTACGCGCCGGGCTGCAGCTCACTCCGACTGGACACCCAGCCGTCGCCGCCCGCGCGACCTCGCACGATCGCCCGCCCCGCCGCACCCCGGTCGAGGGCGTGCCGGGTCCCCGCCCGGTAGGCGACGTGGACGTCGGTCCAGGTCGGCTCGACCACCACCACCGCCAGGGCTGCGTCACCGTCGACCAGGGTGAGATGAGCGGTCGCTCCGACCTCGTCGGCCAGCCGGCGCAGCACCGGCGTCGCCGCCGCCCGCACCAGCGGCGCGACCGCCGCGGCCAGGCGAGTCACCGCATACCCCAGTCGCACCCGACCGCCCGGCAGGCGACCGACGTACCCGTGGGACTCGAGAGTCCCCAAGAGTCGGTATGCGGCGGTGCGGCTCATCCCGAGGCTCGCCGCGAGCGCGGTGACGGTCATGCCTGCGGCGTTCTCCGGACGGGCAAGCAGGTCGAGCAGGCGCAGACCTCGGTCGAGGGTCAGCGAGAACGAACCGGCGACCTCGGGGCCAACGGCTCCGTCAGCGCCCACGATGTCGCACGACGACGTTCGTCGCGGCGATCTTGTCGTGCAGCGCCTGTCGCTTGTCGTCCCAGAGCGGCCAGAGCAGGTTGAGGATGATGAGGAGGGACCCCACCACGCCCACACCCGGAAGGAGCGACAGCAGGCTCGACCCGATGAAGATGATCTGTCGCTTGAGGGCGACCAGCACCGAGGGGTTGCCGGGCTGTTCGCGAAGGCGAACGGCGATGCCGAGGGCCATCTTGCCGGGCGTGGCCCCCCGCCACGTCAGGAACGCGACCTGATAGACGACCGTGACGACCAGGCTGACCAGGCTGAGGGCCAGGACGTAGCCGTAGATCTCGTTCGTGAGGTCGGCCTGGTTGATCGCCGGCTGGACGCCGCGTTCGGCCTCGTCCATGAGGTTGGAGAGCCACGCGGTGTACCAGCTGACCAGCTGTGAGATCCAGTACCAGCCGGCCAGGGTCGTGAGGACCGCCAGGATAAGCATGTCGATGAGGTAGGCACCGACCCGCTGCCCGTAGCTCGCGAGCGGCACGCCGTCCGGCGTCGTCTTGACGCCCAGAGCGGTGGCGTATGCGGGTGGCATCGCGCTGTAACCGCCCTGCGGATATCCCGGCGGTCCGTACTGCGTCCCGCCGTACGGCTGTCCGTACTTGCCGTACTGCCCGTAGGGGGGCTGCTGCCCGTAAGGGGGCTGCTGCCCGTAGTCGCGCGGTGGAGGGTCCTGCTGGTTGCCGCCGGGCAGCTGCTGGGTCGGCTCCTGCGGAAGCTGTTGGGTGGGCGTCGGCCGCGACGGACTCCCTTGCGCGAGCCCGATCGTCGACTGCGCAGCGGACGGCGACGTCCGCGGTGTCGTGTGCGTCGTCCACACCACCCCGTCGAAGTACCGGAGGTTCTCGGGGTTCTCCGGGTCGTCGTACCACCCGGCGCGCTGACTCATGGTCCCGAGTTTCCCACACCGACTCCACGCGCCAGCGCGGACCGGCACCGGTGCTCAGAGGTTGCCGCGCCGCTCCTGCTCGCGCTCGATAGCCTCGAACAGCGCCTTGAAGTTCCCCTTGCCGAACCCCAGCGAGCCGAGCCGCTCGATGAGCTCGAAGAACACCGTCGGACGGTCGCCCAGCGGCTTGGTGAAGATCTGCAGAAGATAGCCGTCCTCGTCACGGTCGACGAGGATGCCGCGCTTCTGCAGCTCGTCGATCGGCACCCGGACTTCGCCGATCCGGGCCCGCAGCTCAGGGTCCTCGTAGTAGGAGTCGGGAGTGTTGAGAAACTCGACACCGTTCTGGCGCAACGCATCCACCGTAGCGAGGATGTCGTTGGTGGCCACGGCGAGGTGCTGGGCGCCGGGCCCGCGGTAGAACTCCAGGTACTCGTCGATCTGGCTCTTGCGCTTGCCGACCGCGGGCTCGTTGAGCGGGAACTTGACCCGGTGGTTGCCGTTGGCCACGACCTTGGACATGAGCGCCGAGTAGTCGGTGGCGATGTCATCGCCCACGAACTCGGCCATGTTCACAAAGCCCATGACCCGGTTGTAGAACGCCACCCACTCGTCCATCCGGCCCAGCTCGACGTTGCCGACGATGTGGTCGAGCGCCTGGAACAACCGCTTCGGCTGCCCCTCCCGGCGCATGACTGTCGAGGCCGCCTCGACGTAGCCGGGGCGGTAGGGCCCGGAGTAGCGACGCCCGGCAACGACGCGCTGGACGAGGGTATGCCGGGTGTCGCCGTAGGTGGCGATGGCGGCGGTGCGGATGGTGCCGTGCTCGTCGGACTCGTCGTGCGGCTCCTCCAGGACGGTGGCCCCGGCGCGCCGGGCCTGGGCGATGCATCGGTCGACGTCCGGCACCTCGAGGGCCATGTCGACCACGCCGTCACCGTGCCGGCGGAGGTGGTCCGCGTGGGCGCTGTCGGGGTGGACCGCGCCGGAGATGACGAACCGAATCGACCCCGACTCGAGGACGTACGACTTGTGGTCGCGGAAGCCGGTTTCCGGCCCGCGGTAGGCGACCAGCTGCATACCCCATGCCGCCTGGTAGTAGTGCGCGGTCTGCGTGGCGTTGCCGACGACGAAGACGATGGCGTCCCAGCCGGTCACCGGGAAGACGTCCTTCTCCTCGTCGTACTCGACCAGACCGACGAGCTGCTTGAGCTGGTCGACGTCGAACCCGGCGTCGCGCTCCTGTTGGGTCAGGTCGTCGTGCTGGTCGCTGATCGGGGACACCGTCGTCGTCATGCGGGAAGGATCCGTCGAGGACAGCCGATGGTCAACCGGAGGCCGAGTCGCTGGTCAGGGTGCGCAGATTGTTGGACAAAATCGAATAGGTGCTGGACACTCTGTCCATGCCGCAGCCGATACTGGACGAGCTGGACGCTCGCCTCGTCCGCCTCATGACCGACGAGCCGAACGTCGGCGTGCTCGGGGCGTCTCGACGGTTGGGGGTCGCCCGAGGGACGGTCCAGGCGCGTCTCGACCGGCTCACGCG
>DATLPT010000084.1:0-2854 GCA_035535635.1 Lapillicoccus sp.
AGCCGCACACGTCGTCGTCTGCTCACCCGCACTTCTCGCGGAGAAGTCGCCGGGCCGTAACGGTCGCCGAATCTCACTGGTGCCCAACGCGGTGGACGTGAACGCATACCAGACCGCAGGCTCGAGGCCGGCCGACCTACCGACTGGGCCGGTGGCACTGTACGTCGGCACGGTCCACCCGGACCGCATCGACCTCGAGCTGTGCGCCCGGACCGCGCGACACCTGGCCGGCCGCGCCTCCATGGTCCTCGTCGGGCCCGCCCCTCTCGACCCGACCGACCGGCGCAAGCTCGAGGGCGCCGGCGTAGTGCTCCTCGGGCCGCGGCCGGCGGCCACCGTACCCGCATACCTCATCAACGCCGACGTCCTCCTGGTCCCCCACCGGGTCAGCGAATTCACCGACAGCTTGGATCCGATCAAGCTGTACGAGTACCGCGCCGCCGACCGACCCGTGGTGAGCACCCACGTGGCTGGCTTTCGCGACGCGGGCGACCCGAGAGTGATCCTGGCGGAACCTCAAGGTTTTCCGGCCCAAGTCGCCATGGCCCTCGCTTCGCCGCCGCCGACACGCCCGGCCGGGAGAATTGTCACGGTTGAGACCCCTTCCTGGGACCTTCGCGCCGCTACGATGCGGTCCGTGCTGGACGACGTCTCCGCAAGCAGACCGTCGCGGACCCGTCCCACCGTTGCCATCGCACACGACTACCTGACGCAGCGCGGCGGCGCCGAACGGGTCGTCCTCGCCATGCACCGGGCCTTCCCGGACGCGACGATCTACACGACGCTCTACGCGCCCGAGCGGACCTTTCCGGAGTTCCGGAACGCGCGGATCGTCACCTCCGCCCTGAACGACGTCCGACCCTTCCGTCGTCACCATCGCACCGCTCTGCCGCTGCTGCCGCTCGCGGCCCGGTCCATGCGGATCACCGAGGACGTCGTGCTCGCCTCGAGCAGCGGGTGGGCCCACGGATTCTCCGCGAGCGGGCGACGCCTGGTCTATTGCCACGCCCCGGCCCGGTGGCTCTACCAGACCGAGGCCTACCTCGGAGGTCCTCAATCCCGGTCGTTCCGCGGCTGGGTACTGATGACCCTGGCGCCGTGGCTCAAGCGCTGGGACCGGCGCCACGCGAGGTCCGCGGACAGCCACCTGGCCAACTCGCGGATCGTCCGCGACCGCATGCGCGACACCTACGGCGTGGAGGCGCAGGTGGTGCATGCCCCGCACAGCATGGACCCGTCAGCGCAGCAGGAGCCGGTCCGGAAGCTCGCCGACTGGGCCGAGGACGGCTATTACCTTGTCGTCTCACGGCTGCTGCCGTACAAGAACGTCGACTCCGCCATCGAAGCGCTGCGGGGTCTCGACGAACGGCTCGTCGTGGTCGGCGCCGGGCCGTTGCGGCGCGTCCTCGAGCGCCGGCTGCCGCCCAACGTCCGGCTGCTCAGCGGACTCTCCGACGCACAACTGGGCTGGGTGTATGCGCACAGCCAGGCCCTCATCGCGCCGAGCCTCGAGGACTACGGCCTCACGCCGTTGGAGGCCGCCGCCTACGGTCGTCCGACGCTCGCTCTCGGCGCCGGCGGCTACCTCGACACGGTCGTACCCGGCCGGACCGGGCTGTTCTTCTCCGCACCAACCGCGGACGCGATCCGCGCGGCCGTGGTCGAGAACCGTGGCCGGCGCTGGTCCGCCGCCACGATCCGCCGGCATGCGGAGCATTTCAGCGAGCCCGTTTTCCACGAACGACTGCGCGAAGCAGTAGCCGAACTCTCCCCCGTGGGTGCGGGCCAGACCGTCTAGCCCCGGCCGTCGGTCAGTAGGCGCCCTGATGGCGCACCACCGTGCTGACCGTCCGCCAGAGGATCTTGAGGTCCGCGACGAGGTTCCAGTTCTCCACGTAGTAGAGGTCGAGGCGCACCGCGTCGTCCCAGGGCAGGTCACTGCGACCGCTCACCTGCCACAGGCCGGTCATCCCCGGCTTGACCAGTAGCCGACGGTAGACGTCCTGCTCGTACTTCTCCACCTCAGACGCCAGCGGCGGGCGCGGCCCGACGAGACTCATCTCGCCGCGAAGCACGTTCCACAGCTGTGGCAACTCATCGATGCTGGTGCGCCGGAGGACCCGTCCCAGCGGCGTGATCCGTGGGTCGGCCTTGAGCTTGTAGAGCGGACCTGCGCCGTCGTTGACCCCGGCCGGGAGCACAGTGTCGGCGTTCGGGACCATGGAACGGAACTTCCACATGAGGAAGGGCTTGCCGCCCTGGCCGACTCGGGTCTGCGTGTAGAACGGCGCACCGCCGTCGCGGGCGACGAGAACCGCGACGACGATGAGCAGCGGGCTCAGAATGAGGCCGATGGCGAGGGCGCCGAGGACGTCGAAGGTCGTCTTGACCGCGCGCTTGGGCCCGCTGAACGTCGGGGCCTCGACGTGCAACAACGGGAGGCCGGCGACCGGCCGAGTCAGAATGCGGGGACCGGCGACCTGGGTCATTCCAGGAGCGAGGACGAGGCCGATTCCGGTCCCCTCGAGCTCCCACCCGAGGCGGCGCAGCCCTTCCGTGCCCAGCCGCGATCCCGAGCAGGCGACGACATCGACACCGAGGCGTTCGGCGACCTGGGCGGCCTGTTCTTCACTTCCGACGACCGGCACGCCGCCGATGGGATCGGTCCCCTCGGAGCAGCATGCGGCCACGACCGTGTATCCCGCCTCGGGCACGTTGCGTAGTGCCGCGACGAGACCGGCCAGGTGGCCGCGGTCTCCAACGACGATCATTGCGTCGCAGAGCCGGCCGTCGGCCCGCTGGACTCCCAGCCACTTCCGCCAGATCCAGCGGGCGATGAAGAGACCGGCGAGCC
>DATLPT010000085.1:0-8290 GCA_035535635.1 Lapillicoccus sp.
CGAGTACGGTCCGCACCCGCCCTGGCACGACGTGCAGGTGAAAATCCAGGGACCGGCGGTCTACGACGTGGAGACGGTCTTCCGCGAACGGTGGGAGGACCCCACACCTCTGAGCCGCAGCCCGCTGCGGACCCTCTCGGACAAGGTGCGTGGGCTCGACATCCATGCCAACCCCCTCCCGCCGCAGCAGCCGCCACCGCCAGAGGCCGGCCCGCAGACCGTTCAGCTGCTGCGGACCTACCCGAACCTGCGGCACGGTCGCGACTTCCCCTTCGCCCGCGGCGGCGAGCGCAGCGTGGCCCGGGGCTACACCAAGGCCATCGCCCGGGCGACCGGGCTGGTCTACGTGGAGGACCAGTACTTCTGGGGACATGACGTTGCGGACCCGTTCCTTACGGCGCTGCGGAACCACGCCGAGCTCCGCCTCGTGGTGGTGATCCCACTGGTCCCCGACGTCGACGGGTTGGAACGGGTGCCGGAGCTGCTCGGTCGCAACCGAGCGTTCCGTGCGCTGATGGCCGCTGCACCCGAACGGGTGGCGGGCTACGGCATCGAGAACCACGCCGGCACCCCGGTCTACGTGCACGCGAAGGTGTGCGTCATCGACGACCTCTGGGCCAGCGTGGGGTCCGACAACTTCAACCGCCGCTCGTGGACACACGACTCCGAGCTCTCGTGCGTCGTGCTCGACCGGGGCTTCTCCCGGTCGCTGCGGCTCACCCTTGCCGCTGAGCACCTCGACCGCCTCGACGAGGTCGAGGCGAACGGGCTGGAACAGGCTATGGCGGACTGCGTCGAGCCCACCGGCCTCTTCGACGCCTACGCCGAGAGCGCGGACCGGCTGGACGCATGGCACGCCGGCGGTCGCGTTGGAGAGCGACCGCCGGGACGGCTGCGGCGGCTGCCACTGCCTACCCTCAGCCGGTTCGCCAGCTGGTGGGCCAAGGTTCCCCTGGAGGTCATGCACGACCCGGACGGGCGGCCGGGTCCCATCCGGGGTGGCCGGGACTACTGAGGTCGGGCCGCCACCTAGGCGAACGCGTTCTCGCCGGTGAGGGCCCGCCCGATCACCAGGGTGTGGACCTCGGTCGTGCCCTCGTACGTGAGCACGCTCTCGAGGTTCGCCGCGTGCCGGATCGGGCTGTACTCCAGCGAGATGCCGTTCGCTCCGAGGATCGTCCGGCACTCGCGGGCGATTCCGAGGGCCTTGCGGACGTTGTTGAGCTTCCCGACGCTGACCTGCTCGGGCGTCAGCGTCCCGGCCTCCTTGAGCCGTCCTAGATGGAGCGCCAGCAGCATCCCGTTGCCGAGCTCGACGGCCATGTCGGCGAGTTTCTGCTGGGTGAGCTGGTATGCGGCCAGGGGCTTGTCGAAGACCTCGCGGGTGCGGGCGTAGTCCAGGGCGGTCTCCAGGCTGTCACGGGCGGCGCCGAGTGAGCCGAAGACGATCCCGAACCGGGCCTCGTTCAGGCACCCGAGCGGTCCCCCCAGCCCCGCGGCGCCAGGGAGCATGGCGTCCGCCGGTAGCCGGAGGCCGTCGAACGCCAGCTCGCTGCTGACACTCGCCCGCAGCGACAGCTTCCGGTGGATCTCGTTGGCGGAGAACCCCTTCGCGTCGGTCGGGACGACGAACCCGCGGATCCGGTCGTCGGTGCGAGCCCACACCACGGCGACGTCGGCCACCGACCCGTTGGTGATCCAGAGCTTGCTGCCGTTGAGGACCCAGTCTCCACCGGTCTCGCGCGTGGCCGTCGTCCGCATCGATGCCGGGTTCGACCCGGCATCGGCCTCGGTAAGGCCGAAGCAGCCGAGCTTCTCGCCGGCGGCCATGCCGGGCAGCCACTCCTGCTTCTGCTCCTCGCTGCCGTACGCATGGATCGCGTACATCGCCAGCGACCCCTGCACGGAGACTAAGGACCGGAGGCCGGAGTCGACGGCCTCCATCTCCTGGCAGGCCAGCCCGTAGGCGACCGCGCCGGCCCCGGCGCAGCCGTACCCCTCCAGGTGCATCCCGAGGACGCCGAGCGACCCGAGCTGCCTGGCCAGGTCACGGGCCGGGACCCGCCCCTGGTCGAACCACTCGGCGACGTGCGGGCGGAGCTCGCGCGCGCCGAACCCTCGGACGGTGTCCCGGATCGCCCGCTCCTCGTCGGAGAGGAGGCCGTCGACCGCATATAGCTCAAACGGGTGCATCACGCCTCCTGCTGGTCGAACGGGGTGACGTCCGGGCGCTTGGCGGTCAGCAGGTCGCCCGACGACTCGCCGCGGAGCCGACGCTGCACCCACGGGGCGAGGTAGTCGCGCGCCCACTTCGCGTTCCCCGCCAACACTTCCCGGCGAGGAACCGGAGCGGACGGTGGTAGCGGGGTACGCCAGTCCGCCTCGTCGGTGGGGTGGCCGAGGGTCCACAGCGCGGCGAGCGCGACCCGCCGGTGGCCCTCCGCGGTCATGTGGATGCGGTCCTCCGCCCACATCCGCCAGTCCCGGACGGCGGTGAGGCTCCACTGGTCGAGGACCCGAGCGCCGTGGCGCTGGGCGATGCCCCAGACGAGGGCGGCGAAGTTGGCCGCCCGACCGCGCGCCGCCCGGACCACCGGTGCACCGACCGGGTCGAACGGCGTGGCCATGAGCACGTCCGCGCCGGTCTCCCGGATGCGGACCACCGCCTCCTCCAGCCAGCCGGCCAGCTTCTCGACGTCGACGCTGGGCCGGAGGATGTCGTTGCCGCCGCCCACGATGCTGACGAGGTCGGGTTCGAGGGCGAGCGCGGCGTCGAGCTGAGGACCGACGATGTCGGCGAGCAGCCGGCCGCGGACGGCGAGGTTCGCGTAGCCGAACGACTGGCCGGCGTCCGACGCATACCGGGCCAGCTCGACGGCGAGGCGGTCGGCCCAGCCGACGTACTGGCCCGGCACCTGCGGGTCGGGGTCGGACATCCCCTCGGTGAACGAGTCACCGACGGCGACGTAGCGGGTCCAGATGCGCGGCGCCGGCTGGGCGGCATTCATCCGAGCCTCCAGTCCACCGGCCGACCTCCGGCGGTGACCAGCAGGTCGTTGGCCCGGCTGAACGGGCGGGAGCCGAAGAACCCGGAGTAGGCCGACAAGGGCGACGGGTGGGCCGACTCGACCCTCGGCACGCCGTCGAGCATCGGCACCAGCGATCGCGCGTGGCGCCCCCAAAGGATGGCGACCAGAGGGCCGCCGCGAGCGACCAGTGCCTCGATCGCCGCGGCCGTGACGGCCTCCCAGCCCATGCCCTGATGACTACCCGGTTTGCCAGGACTCACCGTGAGCACCCGGTTGAGGAGCAGCACGCCCTGGTGGGACCACGGCGTCAGGTCGCCATGGGCCGGCGTCGCCTCGCCGATGTCGTTGCGCAGCTCGGTATAGATGTTGACCAGGCTCTTCGGCAGCGGCCGGACGTCCGGTGCGACCGAGAAGCACAGGCCGACGGGATGCCCCGGGGTCGGGTATGGGTCCTGGCCGACGATGAGAACCCGCACGTCGTCGAGGGGCTGCCGGAAGGCCCGGAGCACGTTATCGCCGCTCGGCAGGTAACCTCGCCCGGCCGCGATCTCCGCTCGAAGGAAGGCGCCGAGCTCGGTGATGACGGGGGCGAGGGGCGTGAGCGCCGGGAGCCACGAGACGTCGACGAGCTCATCCAGCGGCCGCGCGGTCACGGGGCCACGCTAGCCCGACCCGAATTGGGCTGGACGACGGCCGAGGTATGCGGGTCGACTGACCTCTTGTGGCCCCCGAGACGCCGGCACGCTTGCATGCGGACGAGCTGGAGATCGACGCCGACCTGGTTCGTCGGCTGCTCGCGGAGCAGCTCCCGCAGCTGGCCGGTCTCCCGGTCCGGCCGCTGTCGCAGCGGGGAACGGTCAACGCCATGTTCCGGCTCGGCGACGACCTCGCGGTACGGCTGCCGCGGACGTCGGCCTCGGCGGGCGACCTCGAGCGGGAGCGGGTCTGGCTGCCGCGGCTCCGCGACAGGGTCAGCCTGCACATACCGGAGCCCATCGCCCACGGGCGACCGAGCGACGCGTTTCCGTTGCCGTGGTCGGTGCACCGGTGGCTAGTCGGCGACCCGTACGACGACTTGCTCGTCGACGACGAACGACAGGCCGCCGATGACCTGGCGAGGTTTGTCGGCGAGCTGCGGTCGGGCCCGGTCGATCACGCGCCGGCCACGGGGCGGCGTCCACTCCGTGAGCTCGATTTACCGACGCGGTCAGCCATCGCCGATGCGGCGGGCCTGCTCGATGCGGGCGCCGCCACCGCGGCGTGGGACCGGGCACTCGAGGCCCCGCCCTTCTCCGGCGGAACGACGTGGATCCACACCGACCTGCTGCGCCCGAACCTGCTGGTCCGCTCAGGGCGGCTCGTCGCGGTCATCGACTTCGGCAACGTCGGCGCCGGCGATCCGGCGGCGGACGTCATCATGGGCTGGACCGTCTTCGGTCCGGCCGGCCGACGGCGGTTCCGCGAGGTGCTCGACGTCGACGACGGCACCTGGGAACGGGCCCGAGGCTACGCCCTGACTCAGGCCGCCCTCATCGTCCCGTACTACCGCGAGACCCACCCGTCCTTCACCGCCAGCGCGCTACGGACGATCCGCCAAGTCCTCGACGACGTCACCTCGGCACCGGTGTGACCACATCACTGGTCGACCATGACCTCGTCCCAGCCGAGGTTGCGGGCCATGCGCTCGAGGACTGCCAACGTCGCCGCATACTCCTCCTCGGTGATGCCGTCGGCGGTCCGCCGGCGCGTGGCCGCGACGACGCTGCTGAGGGCCCCGAGCTCGTCGTGGCCGAGCGGAGTCAGCGCGTACATGGCGCCCTGGCGACCGACCCAACCGCGCTGGATCAGGTCGGAGAGGTGGTCGGCCGACGACTCGCCCTTGCCGAGCGCCAGAAACGGCGCCACTGCCGCGTCGAGGCGGCGAAGGGTGGACGGCCCACAGTCCAGGAGGTTGAGCAGCTGCCACTGCCGGCGCGTGACGCGGTGGAAGGACAGCGTGCGGTCGAACCGCTCGTCGATGAGCCGGTCGACGAGCTTCAGCCAGAAGCCGATGGGGCGAGACATGTCCGTCACCTTAGAGATGTGGGCGGCCTTTGTGAGCCCTGCGGCCTGGGCTGCCTAGACTCCGCGCGTGCACCGCTTCGACCAACCGCTCTCGAGACCGGACATCGACGCCGTGCTCGCGTATGCGGCGGACCGGCTCAGCCTCGATCCTGTGCCTCTCGACGGCCCGCTCGACGACGCGGAGCTGCTCGAGGAGGCCGGGGTGACCATCACTCCACGCGGCCTCGGCACGGCCCGGGCGCTCGACGTCTTCGCCGACGTGCTCGCGCCGTCGTGCCTGTCCACGGACCATCCGCGATACCTGTCGTTCATCCCGTGTGCCCCGACGCAGGAGGCGGCCGCGTTCGACGTCGTCGTCGGCGCCTCGTCGATCTACGGGGGGTCCTGGCTGGAGGGCTCCGGCGCGGTCCACGCGGAGAACGAGACCCTGCGCTGGATCGCCGGCCTCGCCGGTCTCCCGCCCCAGGCCGGCGGCGCCTTCGTCCCCGGCGGCACGATCGGGAACCTGTCCGCGCTCGTTGCCGCGCGGCATACCGCTCGGCATCGTGCCGACGCAGCCGGATCCGACCTGCAGCCCTGGCGCGTGGCCACCACGTACGGCGCGCACTCGTCGATCCAGTCCGCGTGCGACGTCATGGACGCCGAGCTGGTCACCGTCCCGGCCGACGACCGTTGGCGGCTGACCGGCGACAACCTGCGCAAGACCCTGCTGGACAACGACCCGCGGACGTTCTTCGCTGTGGTCGCGACCGCGGGGACGACGAACTTCGGCATCATCGACGACCTCGCCTCGGTGGCCGAGGTATGCGCGGAGCTGGGGATCTGGTTCCACGTCGACGGGGCGTACGGCGGGGCCGCGCTCGCGGCGCCGTCGGTCCGGGATCGGTTCCGGGGGGTCGAACGCGCCGACTCGTTCATCGTGGACCCGCACAAGTGGCTGTTCGCGCCGTTCGACTCCTGTGCCCTGCTCTACCGCGAGCCCGCCCTGGCCCGGTCGGCGCACACCCAGCATGCGGGGTACCTCGAGGTCCTCACCGGCGCACCCGACTGGAACCCGACCGACTACGCCGTCGGACTCACCCGTCGGGCCCGGGGGCTGCCTCTGTGGTTCTCGCTGGCGGTGCACGGCACCGACGCATACTCGAGGGCCGTCGAGCGGACCCTGGAAGTCGCCCGGTACGCAGAGGCCGAGATCGGACGGCGTGAGAAGCTCCAGCTATTGCGTGAGCGCGACCTGTCCGTGATGGTGTTCCGGCGCGTCGGCTGGTCCCGCGAGGACTACGAAGCCTGGTCCGACCGGCTGCTCGCTGAGGAGTTCGCCTTTGTCGTGCCGACCACCCACGAGGGAGAGACCGTGACCCGGTTCGCGATCGTCAACCCGACCACGACCGAGGACGACATCCTGGCCATCCTCGACACGATGGCATGAGTCGCGTCGACGAGCCCGCCACGCCATCGCTGACGAATGACACTGGTGTGATTTGGGCCTATAGTGTGGCCACCATGGACGCGCAGCCTTACTCGCGGGACGACGACGCGGAACGCTCGGCGAACGGCGTCCTGTCGGCCCGTGACCGCGAGATCCTCGCCTTCGAGCGGCAGTGGTGGAAGTACGCCGGGGCCAAGGAGCAGGCCATCCGGGAGCTCTTCGACATGAGCGCGACCCGCTACTACCAAGTGCTCAACGCGCTCATCGACACCCATGAGGCACTCGAGGCCGACCCGATGCTCGTCAAGCGGCTGCGCCGGCTGCGCGCCTCACGACAGCGAGCTCGCAGCGCTCGCCGGCTCGGCATCAACGTCTGACCCGGGCACCAGAAGGTCTGGCATCCTCGGGGCGTGCTACGTCCAGGCCCCTCGAACTCCCTCACCGACGTCGCCGGGCTGCGGGTCGGCCACGCCACCCGTCGCGAGCCCGGTTGGCTGACCGGCACGACCGTCGTCGTCGCGCCCGAGGGCGGCGCGGTCTGCGGCGTCGACGTGCGCGGTGGAGGCCCCGGAACGCGAGAGACCGACCTGCTCGACCCTCGCAACCTCGTCGACCGGGTCAACGCGGTGATGCTCGGCGGCGGCAGCGTGTTCGGGCTGGCCGCCGCCGACGGCATCGTTCGGGCCCTGTTCGCCGACGGTCTGGGGTGGCCGTTCGGCGAGCCGGGTCAGGTGGCTCCGATCGTCCCCGCCGCGGTGTTGTTCGACCTGGACCGGGGCGGTCACCTCGAACGGTTCCCCGGCCCGGAGGAGGGAGCGACGGCGTATGCGGCCGCCCACGACGGCCCGGTCGAGCAGGGCCTCGTCGGCGCCGGGACGGGCGCCGCTTCCGGTGGGCTCAAGGGCGGGATCGGTACGGCCAGCACCGTGCTCGAGAACGGCACCACCGTCGCCGCCCTCGTGGCCGTCAACTCCGCGGGCTCACCGGTCGACCCGCGGACCGGTGAGCTGTTTGCGACCCGGTTCGGCCTCGGAGCCGAGTTCGAAGGGATCGGGGTACCGGATCCGGCGGAGCTCGAGGAGTGCCTCGCCCGGGCGGCCGCCGCCGCCGAGGCAAGCGGTCGGCGCGGACCGGGGTTGGCGACGTCCATCGGCGTGATCGCCACGGACGCGACCCTCACCAAGGCCCATTGCCAGAAGGTGGCCGGCATCGGCCACGACGGGTTGGCCCGGGCGATCAACCCGGTGCACACCATCGTCGACGGCGACACCCTGTTCGCCATGGCGACCGGCACTCGGCCCGAGCCCGACTTCCTCGAGCTGTTCGACCTCATGCACGCCGCGGGCGATTGCGTGACGCGGGCCGTCGGCCACGGTCTGCTCGCCGCCGAGTCGGTCGACTGCACCGACCAGGGCGGAGTCGCGCTGCGGTCGTGGCGCGACGCGTTCCCGTCCGCAGTCCGCTGACCTGCCGTTCCAGGCAATCCGGCTCGACTGCCAGTGGAGGGTCTCGGCTGCCCATATACCGGCAGTCGAGTCGCATGACTGACAGTCGACTGACGGTCAGTGAGCCGATCCCGCACCGTCGTCGTCCGGGAGCGCGCGGCTCGAGCCGCGAACGAGGTAGGCGGTGACGGGGTACCGCTTGCCCTTGACCTCGACCGACCCGAGCGACGTCAGCAGGTCGTCGTCGTCCAGGAGGCCGCGCGTCGTCTCGCCGATGACGACCTGACCGGGGCTGGCCAGACCTTGCAGGCGCGAGGCGAGGT
>DATLPT010000086.1:0-5621 GCA_035535635.1 Lapillicoccus sp.
GGACGTACTTCAGCTCGTGCGTGCGATAGGCCGGGTTGATGTTGACGAGGATCGCGCCGATCTTCGCGGTGGCGAACTGGACGATGGTCCACTCTGCGCAGTTCGGCGCCCAGATCCCGACCCGGTCGCCCTTCTCGATACCAGCCGCGACGAAGCCGCGGGCGGCCACGTCCACGTCCCGCTTGAGCTCGCTCCAGGTCCAGCGGGCGCCCTGGGCGACGTCGACCAGCGCCTCGCGGTCGGGGAAGCGGGCCACCGTCGCGTCGAAGTTGTCCCCGATCGTCTGCTCGATGAGCGGGACGTCGGTCTCACCAGCGGTAAGTGACAAAGTGGCAGGGGCGTCGTCGGCCATGACCCGAGTATGCCGCGTGAACCGGACCGCAAGACCGCCCGATCGGTCAGCCGCAGGCAACCTTCGTCAGGCTCGCACTGCTGCTCGGGCCGCCGGAGCCGGACGGGTAGTACGTCGCCACAGCCGTCACGCAACGGTCGTTCGTCCGGATGAGATAGGTGCCAGTGACTTGAGCGGCCCCAGGGGCCCCAACCTGCGTCGCGAAGACGGGCCAAGCGGTGCCGGCGGAGGTCGCGAAGCGGAGGTCGGTCTGGAGGTAACCGGGCGGCGTCACCGCTCCTTCATGCACCGCTGACACGCAGTTGACGCCTCCCGCCTGGGAGTCGTAGTAAAGCCGCAGGGTGATGCCGTTCTCGGTGGTCTGTCGGACCACGCTCCCCGGGCAGCTCGCCAGGGGCGTGGGCGCCTCCGTCGTACTCGAGGTGACGACCGTGCTGCTGGAACGGACCGTCGTGGTCGAACCGGAGCCGGAGCTGGAGCTGGAGCTGGTGGTGGAGCCGGAGTTCGTCGTGGTCGTCGTCTCGGTCGTCGCCCGTCCGCCCGCGACGAAGCCGATGAGGACCGCCACGATCACGGCAATCCCGGCCGCCGAACTGCCGCCGCCGTCTCCATCGGCCATGACGCTGCCCTTTACCGGAGCTGAGAAAGAAATGGTGCGCTTCGAGTGTGGTCGCCTGACGGTAACGCGTCAACGCCCCACGCGCCTCAGGAGTCTCAGCCGGGCGCCACGACGACGAGGTCGGCGCCGTCCCGAGAGGCGAGGATTCGGTCCGCGTTGGCCTGGTCGGGGCCCACCGCCCAGGCTTCGGCCGTCGCCGGCTCCTTGCCGAACCTGGTATGCCGCGCCACCAGACGGCGGACCCGCTCACGATCGGGGAGATCGACGAACCAGACCTCGTCGAAGAGGGCGCGGACCCGCGGCCAGGGATCGTCGTCCAGCAGGAGGTAGTTGCCCTCGCTGACGAGGACCCGGACGGACGCGGGGATCGCGATGGCCGCTGCGACCGGCTGCTCCAGCACCCGTTCGAAGCCGGGGACATAGACCGTCGCCTGGTCGCCCGACCGGAGCCGCACCAACGTCGCGAGGTACCCGTGACCGTCGAAGGACTCCGGCGCGCCCTTCCGGTCTCGCAGCCCGAGGGCGTCGAGCTGGACGTCCGCCAGGTGGTACCCGTCCATGGGTAGGTGACTCACGCGCGGACCGGCCTCACCGCTCGGCTCGTCGAGGGCGACGTCCAACCCCGCGACGAGGTCCTCGGCGAGGGTCGTCTTGCCCACGCCGGGAGCGCCGGCGATCCCGACGAGGACCCGCTCCTGCCGCTTGCGCTCGAGCATGGTCATGACCCGCGAGACCAGCCCATCGAGGTCCTCAGGGGGCAGCAGGCGCGACGGCGGCATACGCGCATTCTGCTCGCCTCGTGAGACGGAAGCGGGCGGCGGAATGCGGGCCGGACCAGTATTGTTGAAGATTCAACCAACCCATCTACGTGCAAAGGACTTCCACCATGACGACAACCCAGATCCCCGAGACGCTCGCCTCGACCGCGTCGCCGGCCGGCATCTCCGGCAACTACGTCCTCGACCCGGCCCACACGCGCATCGGCTTCTCCGCACGCCATGCCATGGTCACCAAGGTCCGCGGCGCCTTCCACGAATTCGAGGGCATCGCCCACGTCGACGCCGACAACCCGGCCGACTCCAGCGTGCGCGTCACGATCCAGTCCGCCAGCCTGACGACCGGCAACGACCAGCGCGACGGACACCTACGCAGTGCCGACTTCTTCGACGTCGAGACCTACCCCGAGATCCGCTTCGTCTCCACCGACGTGAGGCGGGACGGCACCGACTGGACGATCACCGGCGACCTGACCATCAACGAGGTCACCAAGCCCATTGCGGTCGCCTTCGAGGAGACCGGCGCCGCGACCGACCCCTTCGGCAACGAGCGCGTCGGCTTCGAGGGCAGCGTCGCGATCAACCGCAGCGACTGGGGTCTGAAGTGGAACGCCGCTCTCGAGGCTGGAGGCGTGCTCGTCTCCGAGAAGGTCACATTGGAGTTCGACGTCTCGGCGATCCGTCAGGCCGCCTGACACGCCGCTTACCGCAGCACATCGTCAGAGGGCCGCTCCCGTCGGGAGCGGCCCTCTTCGACTGTCGTCCGGTGCGCGCCTGGTCAGCCTTCCTTTCTGGCCAGCGCCACGAGCACGCCGGCGAGCGCGAAGTACTTGTTGGACCCCAGCTCGGCCACCGTGTCGATACCGAAGGTCTCCTTGAGAACCGCGTCGTGCTCGCTGCTCAGACCGGCGAGCGCTGACGGCGGCGCCGCGAGGATCTTGTCCTCGTACGACCGGTCCAGCCCCTTGGGAGGAGTGCGGATCGGGCAGCCCCCCGAGGTTTGCTAGCGGGGGCGCCCGATCCAGAGCCCCGCGAAGACGAGCAGGGCGGCCAGGACCAACAGCACGGTAAGGCGCTCACCGAGAAGGACCGTCGCGGCGGCGGCCGTGAGGATCGGGATGACAGTCTGGACCGTGCCCGCCGTCGTCGCCGAAATCCGGCGCTGGCAGGCATACCAGGCCACGTAGGAAAGTGCCGTGGTCACTGAGCCCATAAGCGCCGCGAGAACCAGCCCGGTCGTCGTCACCGTCGGGCCACCTGAGACCGTCACACCGACCGGCACCAGCAGGGCGACCGCCAGCACGGTGAAGTTGCCCGTGGTGGCGGTTTGCGGATCGGTCACCGTGCGCCCGGCCGCCGTGTAGAGCGCCCACGCTGCGCCGGTCACGGCGAGGAGGAGCACCCCGAGCGGCGTGACGTCGCCGGCCGCCGGCGCGGTGAGCACACCGACGCCGGCCAGGGAGACCAGCGCACCCACCACCCGAACCCTCGGCACCGGCGTGCGGCTCACCACGTCGTACGCCACCAGCCCGGCGAGGACCGTGGCGTAGAAGACGAATGTCCCGGCCGCGGCCCCGATGTGCTGGTAGCCGAACGAGATGCACACGGCATAGACGCCGAGCCAGAACGCGGGCCAGAGATTCGCCCCGGGTGAGGCTGGGCCGCTCGCCGCGGCTGAGAGTCAGCACCAGCAGGGCCACCGCGCCGGCGACGAATCTGACGACCGTGAGCAGATATGCGTCGAGGAGCCGGTTCCCCACGACGTACCGGGTCACGAGCGAGTTCGCGGCGAACGAGACGAGAACGAAGCTCAGGAGCACCGCCGTCTGCTGTCGCGTCGTCGGCACGGTGGTCAGCATGCCCGACGCTGCCGGCAGAGGGATGCCGGTTACCCCGGGAGGGACGCGGTCCCGCTTTCCGTCGCAGAGGTGATAGACGCGGTCCGCGCGGGCGTGATACGTGCTAGTCGTGACCGGCAGTGGGGTGAGTTGGCGTTCCGTCGAGGAACGGGCGGCACGCGGCCGGGCCGAGCGGTCGATGGTTCCGCGCGAGGCGCACGCGGAGCTCGTCTCGACCGACCGCGACGCCGTCGACCTGGTCCTCGGCCAGGAGGAGGACCGGATCCAGGACCTGCTGTCGATCCGGCACGGGCGGATGCTGGCCTCACCGTTCGCGTTCTATCGCGGGTCGGCGATCGTCATGGCATACGACCTGGCATCCGGGCCGCGCACGTCGCTGGTGACGCAGCTCTGCGGGGACGCACACCTCGGCAACTTCGGGCTCTACGGGTCGCCGGAGCGCCAGCTGGTCTTCGACCTCAACGACTTCGACGAGACCTGGCCCGGCCCGTTCGAGTGGGACGTCAAGCGACTGGCCGCCAGCGTAGAGCTCGCCGCCCGAGCCAACGCCTACCGGGCCTCGCGCGCCCGGTCCATCGTCGTGGACGTGGTCGGCGCCTACCGGAGGGCGATGCGCCATCACGCGCAGCGGGGCAACCTCGAGGTCTGGTACGCGCACGTCTCGGCGGAGGAGGACGTGCCGCGACTGTTCGACGTGCTCGACAAGCCGAGCCGCAAGGCGTTCACCAGAACCATCGACAAGGCCCGCAGCCGCGACAGTCTCGGCTCCAGACGGAAGCTCACCGAGGTGGTCGACGGCCGGCTCCGCCTCGTCAGCCGCCCTCCGCTGGTCATCCCGAGCCGGGACCTGGATTTCGGGCCCGGTCCGGAGGAGCTCGAGCGATGGATCACCGGACTCATCGACGAGTATGCGACGACCCTTTCGACGAACCGGCAGCAGCTGCTCGGCCAGTACCGGTACGTCGACCTCGCGCTCAAGGTGGTCGGCGTCGGCAGCGTCGGAACCCGCGCCTGGGTGGTCCTCCTCGTCGGCCGCGACGACGACGACCCGCTGTTCTTGCAGTCGAAGGAAGCGGTCCGCTCGGTGCTCGACGTGGCGCTCGGGTCCCGGGGGCTCGCCAACCACGGCCAGCGGGTCGTCGAGGGGCAGCGGCTGATGCAGGCGGTCAGCGACGCGATGCTCGGCTGGCAGCGCGCCACGCGGGGTGGCGTCAGCACCGACTACTACGTGCGCCAGCTCCAGGACTGGAAGGGGTCGCTCGACACCGACGCGATCTCCGCGTCCGGCCTCAAGACGTATGCGGAGATCTGCGCCCAGACGCTGGCCCGGGCTCATGCCCGGTCCGGGGACCGGATCGCCATCGCCGCGTACCTCGGTGGCCGGGACGTCTTCGACCAGGCCGTCGCGGACTTCGCCGCGGCGTATGCCGACAAGGCCGAGGCCGACTTCGCGGCCCTGCAACGGGCCGCCGCGGCCGGCCGGATCGACACGAAGTACGACGTCTGACCCAGCCCCGCCATCGTGCGAATGCGGGGGCGGCGTCACCGACGCATACGAGCCCCCGGCAGCGCTCGCACGGAACCCGGACGGGCGACCTCCTGGACGGCGATCATGGACTGCGCCAGGGAGGTCTGTGAGTAGAGGACGGAACGGCCGGACCGCCGGCTGACGACCAGGCCGCTGCCGCGGAGCACCGAGAGGTGCTGGCTCACCGATCCCGCACTCTGACCGAGCTCGCGCGCGATCTGGGTCGTCGACATGGGAACGCTCGTCATCTCGAGGATGGCCGCCCGGGTCCGGCCGAGCAACGCCGCGAGCGGGTCGTCGTCGATCTGGTTCATGACGCTGAGTCCCTCCCACACCCGGGCCACCCCGCGGGCGGCGTAGGTGAGGCCGAACCGGTCGCCCGTGCCGTCGCGGAGGATCAGCCCGGGCCACGCGAACACCGACGGGGTCAGGTCCAGCTCGCGACCGTAGTACGTGGCGCTGGTGTGGTGCGGCTTGTCGACGTGCA
>DATLPT010000087.1:0-8198 GCA_035535635.1 Lapillicoccus sp.
ACCACCTCCGCACCCGAGCGGTGGAGGGCTCACGTCACGCTGGCGCGGCGAGTGACCCCGCGGGACCGGGACCGCACCCTCGACCTCGTCAGCGAGCGCGCCCGACGCGAGTCACCGACCGGGACGCCCGTCGTCGCCCCCGCGGTGCGTCGCTGGGACGGATCCCGCCGTGTCGAGTGGCCCGTTGAGGACCCTGGGGACGGCTGAGGCCGCCTGCATCGGAGGGTTGTGGCCCCGCTGAGGGCCAAAACCCTCCGCCATGGACGGGATGACGCACGAGGCCGCGGATCAGGCCTGGCCGCTCCGCTTGAGCACGGTCTGGAACCAGTCCACCGACGTGTCGAACGCCTTGCCGCCGGCGATCCGCTCGAACTCGATGGTCCGCAGCTCGTCCTCGCGCTCCTCGTCCTGCCCGACGACCCCGGCAATCCCTGACTGGGCCGCCTCGACGGCGACCTCGACCATCTGCCGGATCAACGTGCGGTCGGCCTGGTTGGCCGGCGCCGACCGCGAGAAGTAGCCGCTCTTCTGCACCATGGTCTTCTCGGCGCCGACCTTCTCGGCGAACTGCTCGGCGAACCACTGGCCCGGGTTGACCAGGTCGAGCTTCACGTGGCCGAACGGGTCGCGAGGGACCTCCTCGCCGGCCGCCTCCATGGCCGCGACGATCTCCGGCACGCCGGCTCCCTCGGACAGGAAGATGTTGACGCAGCCGATCTCGTCCATGACGGCACGCAGCCGGTCGGCCTCGGCGTCCATGTCGATCGGGATTTCGGGCACGAACACCGCGTGGATGTCCCACCGCTCCGCACTGAGCCCGATCGACGGCACCCACTGCCGACCCGCGTGCCACTCCTGGTACTGCGCCGCGGCCGCCGCCGTCAGCCAGCCGCACCCGCGACCCATGACCTCGTGGATGATGAGCATCCGCGGGTTGGAGCCGTGCTCAGCGAGCACGTTCTGGGCGAAGGTCGAGGCTTGCTCGGCCGCCGTCCACGCCCCGAGCGCCTGCTTGATGGGAATGACGTCGTTGTCGATGGTCTTGGGGAGTCCGACGACCGTGAGGTCGTAGTCCCGCTCGTGGAGGAACCTCGCGAGGTCGGCGGCAGTCGTGTTGGTGTCGTCGCCACCGATGGTGTGCAGGACGTCGACGCCGTCCGTACGCAGCCGCTCCGCGGCCACCTCCAGCGGGTCCTGGCCATCCTCGATGAGGCCGCGGTCGACGAGGTCCTGCGCGTTGGTCAGCTTGACCCGGCTGTTCCCGATCGGGCTGCCGCCGTAGTCCTGCAGGACAGAGGCGAAGGCTCGCGCCGAGGCGTCGACGACCACGGAGCTGCCGGTGAGCACCCCGTGGTAGCCGTGCCGGTAGGCGAGGATCTCGACGTCGGGCAGCAGCGCGGTGTACCGCTCGATGAGCGCCCCGACCGCGGAGGAGAGGCAGGGCGCATATCCCCCGGCGGTCAGCAGGGCGACACGGCGCAGAGTCCTTGGGGCCATGGCTGGAAGCCTAGGGCGGTATGCCGGCCGGCATAGCCTGCGGGTTCACGGGTTGGGCAGCGTGACGAGAGCCCGGCGGCGGGCTACCGTCGGGCTCGTGGCGAGGCCCACCGCATACCGGCTCGAGCGCCCCGGCGAGGAGGGCGAGGTCCGTGCGGTGGTGCGCGCCGCATTCGGCGAGGAGGAGGGGGTCGACCGCATCGTCGACGAGCTGCGCGGGTCGGACGCCTGGACGGGCCTGTCGTACGTCGCGGAGTACGAGGGGCGGGTGGTCGGGCACGTCTCGTTCACCCGCAGCCTCTTGGACGCCCCGAACCGGCTCGTCGAGGTCCTCGTGCTCAGCCCGCTCTCCGTGCTCCCGGGCCGGCAGGGCCGGGGGATCGGGTCGGCGCTGGTCCGGTATGCGTTGAGCGAGCTCGACGAGCGCCCGGAACCGTTGGTGTTCCTCGAAGGATCTCCGTCCTACTACGGCCGTTTCGGGTTCGTCCCGGGCACGGACCTGGGATTCCGGCGGCCGTCGCGGCGGATCCCGCGGGCGGCGTTCCAAGTGCTCCGACTGCCGGCCTACAAGGAGTGGATGACCGGCACGCTGGTCTACCACCGGATCTGGTGGGACTACGACGCGGTCGGGCTGCGCTGAGCCCGGTAGCGCTGAGCCCCGCAGCGGTCAGCCGATCTTCGGGGGCGGGTGACCGGTGTTGTGGTGCTCGACGACCTCGCGGGCGACCTGTGCCAGCTTGATGTTCATGTCCTGCGACGCCTTGCGCAGCAAGTCGAACGCCTCGGCGTCGGAGACCTTGTGGAAGGCCATGAGCAGCCCGATCGCCTTGCCGATCTCGCGGTTGCTCTCCAGGCCGGCGGCCAACGTGCGGGCCTCCTCCTTGCGGTGCAGCGAGGTGACGGCCACGGACGCGAACGCGGCGAGGAGGATCGCGTGATCGGCGGAGCGTCCGCTCAAGCCACCGACCCGGTCCGAGAAGAGGTTGAGGGCGCCGATTTTCTTGTTGTCCACGACGATCCGGAACCCGGCCGCCGCCCGCACCGGCGTCTGCCTGACCACCTGCTCGGCCAGCGTCGGCCACTGGGTCGAGGGGTCTGAGAGGTCGTCCTCGAACTGCGGAGCGTCCTCGACTATGGCGTCCAGACAAGGACCTTCCTGATGCAGCTGCTCGAGCTTGTCGATCGTCCGGGCCACCTCGTCCGTCGACACGGCGGTGCGGAACTGGCCGTCTCGTCCGCGCTGCATGATGCTCGCGTGGTCGCAGCCGTCGATGATCCGCACTGCGATCGTGACGATGGCGCTGTAGACATCCTCGAACGATTCGGAGGCGTAGAGGATGTCGCTCAGGGCGCCGAGAGCGCTGCTCGACGCGATAGCCGCGCCGGGAGGGTCGGGGAGGGGCGTGTCCATGGTGTCACCCTGGGAGAGGTTCGGTCGGGTCCGATGCCGCACCGATTGTGGCACCCCCGCCCGCCCGTTTCGATCGTCGACCATAGGGGTAGGGTCGCGTGCGGCTCGATTCGTCCGGGGGCGCGCCGAGCTGCTGGAGCCGTTCCGGCTGCAGCCGACCCCTGCGAGAACCTGGAGACATCCATGATCGTCCTGGGAATCATCCTGCTGCTCATCGGCTGGTTGGCCCACATCTCGATCCTGGTCACGATCGGCGTCATCGTCCTCGTGATCGGGCTCGTGCTCATGCTTCTCGGAGCCACGGGACGCGCCGTCGGCGGTCGAAAGTACTGGTACTAACCCGCTCGGGGGGCTCGACCCCCGACATCCGTGGAGGAGCCGGGCCGTCGCACCATCCGGCCCGGCTCCTGCGGTGAGGGAGGTTCTGCGCTACCGACCAGCCGCTCAGGCCGCTCAGGCCGCGCTGTCCAGCGCCGCCTCCAGCCGGGCCCGCAGCCGTGACAGGGTCGCTCGCAGGATGCGGGATACCTGCATCTGGCTGACACCGATCTGCTCGGCGATATCGGACTGCGTCAGCAGCTCGACGAACCGGAGCCGCAGAACCAGCCGCTCACGGTCGGTGAGCTCGGCCAGGGCGTCGCGAAGCCACGCCGAGTCGTCGATCGCGGCGAACGGGTCCTCGGCCTCCTCCAAGGTCATCTCGGTGGATGCCTGTCCCGGGCCGGCGGGAACGTCGAGCGACAGCGCGTGGAAGCTCGACGCCGCCTCCCGCGCGGCGCGCACCTGCCCCTCGCCGACGTCGAGGACCGCGGCGAGCTCGTCGCTCCGGGGCCGACGGTGCAGGTTCTGCTCCAGATCCTTTTCGGCGTCGCGCATCCGGACCCCGAGCTCCTGCAGGCGCCGCGGCGGCCGGACCATCCACCCGGTGTCGCGGAAGTGCCGTTTGATCTCGCCGGAGATGGTCGGCGCCGCGAACCCGGCGAACGACTGTCCCAGCCCGGGGCGGAACCGGCGGACCGCCTTGACCAGTCCGAGCCGGGCCACCTGGACGAGGTCGTCGCGGTCGATGCCGCGGCCGAGGTAACGACCGGCGATGCCGTCGGCGAGCCCGAGATTGAGCAGGACCAGCGCCTCGGCGGTAGCGCCGTCGACCGGCCGGCCCTCCTGGGCGTCCTTCAACAACCACTCGGTGCGGTCGTGAGGGTAAGACGGCCGGACCGGCGTCCGGTCTGGGTGGTTCGCGCGGCGAAGACGGCGATCAAGGGGGGTTGTCGTCATCAGTGGCTCCTGGGGAGTAAATCGCTCGACCCGTGGCGCCACTTCTGGACCAGTCCCTCCACCGAACCACCAATGTCGCCCTGGATCAAGCCCACTTCCCTGGGAGTCCGGTCCGTGCCGCGGCCCGAACCGGCCACGTTTGCGTCCGCCGACCTGCGGGTATGCGTTCCGACGTGGCTCCGGGACGTCGCCGTCTCGGCGAGTCCTCCCTGGGTCACCTCCGTCTACCGACGGTCACGGAAAGGGCAAGCCATGGGACTGGAAGACAAAGCCAAGAACCAGGCAGAAATCGCCAAGGGCAAGGTCAAGGAGGGCGTCGGGGACGCCACCGATGACGAGCGCATGCAGGCCGAGGGTGAGGCCGACCAGGCGTCAGGCAACATGAAGCAGGCCGGCGAGAAGGTCAAAGACACGTTCCGCGACTGACCCCACCGAGATGAACCGGCACCGCCGCCGTCCACGGCGGTGCCGGTTCTCGCTGTTGTGAGCGGTCAGCCGAGCAGCCGCGTGCCCCCGACCCAGACGCCGGCCGTGTCGGCCACCCCGCCCAGCGCGAACACCTTGGACAGGGCGTCGTCCGCGCCGTCGGCGTGGGCCAGCGCCGCTTCCAGGGTGCTGCCCCTCGGCGGACACACCCACACGGCGTCGAACTGACGTCCGACCGACAGGTCGCCGACGTCCTGGAGGCCGAGCGCATCGGCGCCCGCGCGGGTCGCGAGGTAGAGCAGGTGCGCTGACGTCAGCGGCAACCCCTCCTCCTGGAGCAGCTGCTGCAGGAAGTACGCCTGCAGGCCCTCCTTGAGCAGCGAGAGGCCGGTCCCGGCGCCTACGTCGGACCCGAGCGCGACGCGCACGCCCGCCTCGATGTGCCGGCGCATGGGGAACAGACCGCTGCCCAGTGCCGAGTTGCTGGTCGGGCAGTGCGCCACCCACGCCTCTTGCGCGGCGAGCAGGCCGAGCTCCCGGTCGAGGACGTGGACGTTGTGGGCGAAGACGCTACGGGGCCCCACCAGCCCGAACCGGTCGTACGTGTCGATGTAGTCGGGCGATCCCTCGAAGAGTCGCACCACCTCGGCGACCTCGTCGCGGTTCTCGTTGACGTGAGAGGTGAACCAGGTCCCCTCGACGTCCTTGGCGAGACCCGCGCACGACTCGAGCATCGGCTCGCTGGCCGACAGCGAGAACCGCGGCGTGACCGCATACCGGGTCCGGCCCTGCCCGTGCCACCGCTCGGCGAGCGCCCGGCCCTCCTCGTAGGCACGGCTGGGTGTCGAGAGCAGGTCCTGACGGAGCACCCGGTCGCTGACGACGAGGCCGGTGGTGACGCGCAGGCCGACGCGCGTGGACTCCGCGAACAGCGAGTCCACCGCGCCGGCGAAGTGGGAGCCGAAGACGAGGGCGCTCGTCGTGCCGGCGGCCACCAGACCGCTCACGAACTCCGCCGCGACGGTATGCGCGTAGTGGGCGTCGGCCAGCGCGGCCTCCTCCGGAAGGGCACACCGCTCGAGCCACTCGAGCAGGGGCATCCCGATGCCGCCGATGATCCGCACCTGCGGGTAGTGGACGTGGGTGTCGACGAACCCCGGCAGGAGCAGCCCCCCACGCAGGTCGACGACCTGCTCGTGCGGGTGGGCGCGGGCCACTTCGGCAATGGCGCCGCGAGCGCGAACCACGCCGTCCTGCACCAGGATTCCGGCATCGTCGTCCGCGCGCAGAGTGGCGCCGACGAAGGGGCTCTCGGGGGTGTCCAGGACGGTGGCCCGGTAGATCGTCATCGGGTTGCCTCGGTATGCGAGGAGGCGCGGTCGCGCTCGAAGATGCGGACGAGATCGGCTGCCACGCTCACCGCGATGGTGGCCGGATCCTTGCCGGTCACGTCCGGCAGTCCGATCGGCGTCGTGATCCGGGCCAGCGCCTCGGGGCCGTGGCCCTCGGCCGCCAGCTTGAGCCGGAACCGGGCCCACTTGGCCGATGAGCCGATCAGTCCGACCGACCCCAGGTGCGAGCACCGCAGCGCGACGTCGCACAGGGCGACGTCCTCGGCGTGGTCATGAGTCATGACGACGACGTGGGTTCCGGCCGGCACCTGACCGAGGACGAGCTCCGGCACCGGCGCGTGGTGGACGAGCACCCGGGCGAGCGCGTCGTGGGTCGCGCCGGACAGGGCGCTCTCGGTGACGTGCTCCGCACGGGAGTCGACGAGGTACAGCTCGACGTCGTGGCGGGACAGGATCCGGGCCAGCTCCAGTCCGACGTGCCCCATGCCGAAGATGGCCACCGACGGCACGACCGCGAGCGGTTCGAGGAGGATGGTCACCTCGCCGCCGCAGCACTGCACGCCGTGGTCGACCGGTGCCTTGTCGTTCAGCGCCAACGACATCAGCTCCGGCTCGACCGTCGCTCGGTCGCCGAGGTCGGCCAGCAGCACGCGAGCTCGCGCCACCGCGGTCGCCTCGAGGTTCCCCCCGCCGATGCTGTCCCAGGTCGCGTCGGCGGCGACGACCATCTTCGCGCCCGCCTCCCGCGGCGCGTGCCCGCGCACCGTCACCAGCGTGACGAGCACGCCGGGACGGCGATCGCGGCGCAGCGCCTCGACGGCGGCGACCCAGTTCATCCTCGACTCCTAGGCCCTCGCCGGGATGGGCTTCTCGTAGTGCTCCGATGTCGGGTGCGCCGGATGGGCGTCGGGCCCGGGCTGGTCCGGGACCACGCCCGGAAAGCCCTCCTCGACGTGCCCGTGCTCCGATGCCCGGCGAGCCTGCTCGACCGCCCAGTAGACGGCCTCCGGCGTGGCCGGCGACGCGAGGTCCACGCTGGTCCCGGGCGGCCCGAAGGCCGCCGCGGCCTGGCGCAGCGCCTCCCGGACCGAGAAGGCCAGCATGAGCGGCGGCTCGCCCACCGCCTTGGACCCGTAGACCGCACCGTCCTCGTGCGCGTGCTGGAGCAACGCCACATTGAACACGTCCGGCATCTCCGAGAAGCTGGGCAGCTTGTACGTGCTGGCCGCCTGGGTGGTGAGCCGACCGCGGGTCGGCCGGTCGCTCTCGTCCCAGCGCAAGTCTTCCAGGGTCAGCCACCCGGCGCCCTGGACGAAGCCGCCCTCGATCTGGCCGAGATCGACGAGCGGCGAGAGGCTGTCGCCGACGTCGTGGACGATGTCGACCCTCCGGGTGCGGTAGGTGCCCGTGAACCCGTCCACCTCGACCTCTGTCGCGGCCACGCCGTAGGCGAAGTACTTGAACGGCTCGCCCTCGAACCGCTCCGAGTCCCAGTGCAGACCCTCGGTGCGGTAGTAGCCGGCGGCGAAGAGCTGAACCCGCCGGAAGTATGCGGTCTTGACCAGCTCGTCCCAGGGGATCCGGGCACTGGTGTAGGCGACCCCGTGGGCGTCGCCGCCTTCGATGCGCACGTCGTGCGGCGAGATACCCAGGCTGGTCGCCGCGACCTGAAGGAGCCGCTCCTTGATCTGTTCGCAGGCGTTCTTCACCGCGCCGCCGTTGAGGTCGGCGCCCGAGCTCGCTGCCGTGGCCGACGTGTTGGGCACCTTGTCGGTCCGGGTCGGCGCCAGCCGGACCTTGGACAGCGGGATGCCGAGGGTCGTGGCCGCGACCTGGAGCATCTTCGTGTGCAGGCCCTGTCCCATCTCGGTGCCGCCGTGGTTGATCAGGACGGAACCGTCCTTGTAGACGTGCACCAGGGCACCAGCCTGGTTGAAGGCGGTGAGGTTGAAGGAGATCCCGAACTTCACCGGCGTGACGCCGATGGCGCGCTTGGTGTCCGCGTGCTCCGCGTTGAAGCGCGCGACCTCCTCGAGCCGCCGGGCGAGGTCGCCGGTGGCGATCACCTGGTCCCACGCCTTGCCGGCGCGCTGGGGATGCCGGACCGGCTGGCCGTACGGCGTGGTCTGGCCGACGACGTAGAAGTTCCGCCGCCGCAGCGTCATCGGGTCGATCCCGAGCAGGGGCGCACACCGGCCGAGGATGTCCTCGATGACGATCATCCCCTGCGGGCC
>DATLPT010000088.1:0-9530 GCA_035535635.1 Lapillicoccus sp.
CCATGACCTGGCACTGGTCGTGGTCGACGAGCAGCACCGGTTCGGCGTCGAACAGCGGGACGCGTTGCGGGAGAAGGGCCGCACACCCCCGCACCTGCTGGTCATGACCGCCACGCCGATCCCGCGGACCGTGGCCATGACGGTCTTCGGTGACATGGAGACATCGACGCTGCGCGAGCTGCCCGCGGGGCGCCTCCCCATCCAGACCCACGTCGTCGAGACCTCGAAGCCGGGGTGGGTGGACCGGGCCTGGCGGCGGGTCGCCGAGGAGGTCGGGAAGGGTCACCAGGCATACGTCGTCTGCCCAAAGATCGGCGACCCGGCCGATCCCGACGCGGCGGACGATCTGGTCGACGATCCTGGGCTCGAGCCGCCGGGTGAAGGGGATGGGGCGGCGCGCGAGCTCACCGGCGTCTACCCCATGGCCGATCACCTGCGAGCGGTTCCGGCCCTCGCCGGGCTGCGGATCGAGGTGCTTCACGGACGACTCGAGGCGGACGTCAAGGACCGCACGATGCGAGCGTTCGGCGCCGGCGAGATCGACGTCCTGGTGTCGACGACGGTCATCGAGGTCGGGGTCGACGTCGCCAACGCCTCGGTGATGGTCGTCATGGACGCGGACCGGTTCGGAATCTCGCAGCTGCACCAGCTGCGTGGACGGGTCGGTCGCGGAACCGTGCCGGGTCTCTGCCTGCTGCTCACCGACGCGGTCGAGGGGACTGAGGCCCGTGAGCGACTCGACGCGGTGGCGGCTACGACGGACGGGTTCGAGCTGGCTCGGCGCGATCTCGAGCTGCGCCGGGAGGGCGACGTGCTGGGCGCCCGGCAGAGCGGCCGCGCGTCGTCGGTCCGCTTCCTCCGGATGGCCAACCCGCACGACGCGCGGATCATCACCGCCGCGCGGGAGGACGCCACGGCGGTCGTCGATGCCGACCCGACGCTCGCTGACCACCCCGAGCTGGCCGCCCGGGTCGCGGCCCGGCTCGACGAGGAGCAGGCGGCCTACCTGGAGCGGGGCTGACGCCCATGACTCGACCCTGACCCGGATCATCAGCGGCGCCGCCGGGGGGCGCCGGCTGCACACCTCGGCGGGACCGCGGACCCGGCCCACCTCCGACCGGGTGCGCGAGGCGCTCTTCTCCCGGCTCGAGCACCTCGACGTGCTCGCCGGCGCGCGAGTGCTCGACTTGTATGCCGGTTCGGGCGCTCTCGGTCTCGAGGCGGCCAGCCGGGGCGCCCGGTCGGTGCTCCTCGTGGACGCCGACCGGGAGGCGACCAAGGTGGCTCGGGAGAACGCCGCAGTGGTCGGCCTGCCCGGCGTCGTCGTCCGGCAAGACACCGTGGAGCGCGTCCTGGTGGCCGGGCCAGGCGGTGCCGACCGGGCCGACCTGGTCTTCCTGGACCCCCCCTACGACCTGTCCGACGACGCGCTGGGTGACGCCCTGGCCCTGCTGGTCCGGCACGGCTGGCTGGCTCCCGAGGCGCTCGTCGTCGTCGAGCGGTCGTCCCGCAGCCCGGAGCCGCGGTGGTCCGAGGGCCTCGAACCGGCGGGGGAGCGGCGCTACGGCGAGACGCGAATGTGGTTCGCCGACGCGCCCGGACCCGACGACGTGGCCTGACCAGACGACGTGGCCTGACCAGACGCATACCCCCGCGCCGGTTGCCTCTCCGCCCTCGCCGAGAGGCCAAGTTTGGTCGCTCTGGCGGCCTGAGAACGACGAAACCTGGCCTCTCGGGCAGAGCGAGGGGCGTTGGTAGCGTTCCGGCGTGGCCAGTGACGCGCGCCGGGCGGTCTGCCCGGGATCCTACGACCCGGTCACCAACGGGCACGTCGACGTCGTGACCCGGGCCGCCACCCTCTTCGACGAGGTCGTCGTGGCGGTGCTCTACAACCCGGCCAAGGAGGGCGCCTTTCCCGTCGTGGACCGGGTGAGCCTGCTGGAGGACTCCCTGGCGGGCGTCGGGAACCTGCGCGTCGAGGCGTTCGCCGACCGGCTGCTCGTCGACGTCTGCCGCGACGTCGGCGCGACCGCCATCGTCAAGGGCCTGCGCGGCGGGACCGACTTCGCCTACGAGCTGCCCATGGCGTTGATGAACAAACACCTGACCGGCATCGAGACGGTGTTCCTCCCCGGCGACCCCCGCTTCGAGCACGTGTCGAGCTCCCTCGTCAAAGAGGTCGTCAAGTACGGCGGCGACGTCACCGGCCTCGTGCCCGGTCCGGTGCTGGACGCCCTGAACCGGCAATTTGGGGCCTGACCTGCGGCTCCGGTAATCTGGCACGTCGGTCTTCGTCCGTGCGTGACGAGGGCCGAACCCTCGACCTCTCCGAGAAAACTCATGCCGCGCCTCGACCCCCGCAACCCCCTGGTCATCGACACCCGAGACCTGGTTCGGCGGCCGGGAACGATGCAGGAGCTGACCCGGAGGGTGAGGGCTCCCGAGGCCATCGGGACCGACATCATCGCCATCCCCGCGGGTGCCCCGCTGGACCTGGAGATCCGTCTGGAGTCGGTGGTCGAGGGGATCCTCTTGAGCGGTTCGGTCCGAGCCACGGCGACCGGAGCTTGCGTGCGGTGCCTGGAGCCGGCCACCTACCCGGTGGACGCATCTTTCCAGGAACTGTTCGCTTACGCCGATCGGGCGGCACACCACCACGAAACAGGTGCCGACGCGAACGGGGCCGACGAGGACGTCGTGCGGAAGCTCGAGGGAGACCTGGTCGACCTCGAACCCGTGGTCCGGGACGCGGTGGTGCCCTCACTGCCGTTCCAACCGGTGTGCCGGGACGACTGCCCCGGGCTGTGCTCCGAGTGCGGGGCCCTGCTCGCGGAGGACCCGGACCATCACCACGACACGATCGACCCGCGGTGGGCCGCCCTGAGCGGGATGTTCGCCGAGACCCGAAACCCGGGGAACCCAGACCCAGAGGAGAGGACCTGACGTGGCCGTCCCGAAGCGGAAGACCTCGCGCTCCAACACCCGTTCGCGACGGGCGAACTGGAAGGCGGCCCCAGTCGCCCTCACGACCTGCCCGCAGTGCGGCAGCCAGACGCAGCCGCACGTCGCGTGCCCGTCGTGCGGCACCTACCAGGGCCGTTACTACGCCACCGCCGAGCGTTCCGAGCACCAGGGCTGAGCGGGGCCACTCCGGGTGACCTCATGACGTCGCCGGCCGCGAACCGCAACGAATTCCCGCGACCCGTCGGCGCGCTTCTCGACTACCTCACCGAGGTGGTCGGGGAGCGGGTCGACGAGGCGCTGCTCGTGCGTGCCCTTACCCACCGCTCGTTCGCGTACGAGAACGGCGGCCTGCCCAACAACGAGCGCCTGGAGTTCCTCGGTGACTCGGTGCTCGGTCTGGTCGTCACCGACACGCTCTACCGGACCCACCCCGACCTGCCCGAGGGCCAGCTGGCCAAGCTGCGGGCCGCCGTCGTCAACATGCGCGCGCTCGCCGAGGTGGCTCGGACCATCGGCCTCGGTGACTACGTCTTCCTCGGCCGCGGCGAGGAGGCCACCGGCGGCCGCGACAAGGCGTCGATCCTCGCCGACACCATGGAGGCGCTGATCGGGACCATTCACCTGTCCTGCGGCATGGGCAGCGCGAGCATCTTCGTCCACCATCTGTTCGACCGGTTGATGACCCAGTCGGCGTCCCTCGGCGCGGGCCTCGACTGGAAGACCAGCCTGCAGGAGCTCGCCGCAGCCGCCGCGCTCGGCACTCCCGAGTACCAGGTCGCCGAGTCCGGCCCCGACCACGAGAAGCAGTTCGTCGCCAGCGCCGTCGTCGGCGACGAGGTCCTCGGCCACGGCGCCGGCCGCAGCAAGAAGGAGGCCGAGCAGCGCGCCGCCGAACAGGCTTGGGCTGCCCTCGACCAGCGCCGCCGGCCCAGCCCCGCCCTCGAGCCCGAGGTCCAGTGAGATCCGGTCCGCAGGGGCCGGTTCGTATGGGTGGGATCGACGAGGCCTCGTATGCCTGAGCTCCCCGAGGTAGAGACGGTGCGACGCGGGCTGGAGGCGTACGTCGTCGGCCGCGAGATCAAGACGGCCGAGTTCCGCAGCGCCAGGGTCACTCGGCGTCATGTGCCCGGCGCGGCGGACCTCCGCGCCAGGGTCGAAGGTTCGTGCATCGTCGAGGCCCGACGGCGCGGCAAGTACCTCTGGCTCATCCTGCGGGCTCCGGACGGCCAAGAGCAGGGGCTGCTGATGCACCTCGGGATGAGCGGGCAGCTGCTCGTCCAGCCGCCGGACGCGCCGGAGGAGAAACATCTTCACGCGCGGTTCACTTTCGGTGATGGCGAGACCGAGCTGCGGTTCGTCGACCAGCGGACGTTCGGCGGTGTGGCGCTCGCCGAGCTCGACGCATACGGGATTCCCGAACCGATAACTCACATCGCCCCCGACCCGCTCGAGGCGGCATGGGACGAGCGCGCCGTCGTCGCTCGGATGAAGTCCCGCACCAGCGCGGTCAAGCGGTGCCTGCTCGACCAGTCGCTGGTCAGCGGGATCGGCAACATCTACGCCGACGAGGCGCTGTGGCGGGCCGCCATCCACGGCGAGCGCCCTGCGAACCGGCTCACCAAACCGGCTCTGCACCGGCTGCTCGGACACGCTCGGGACGTCTTGGTGGAGGCGCTCGGCCAGGGCGGGACGAGCTTCGACGCCCTCTACGTCAACGTCAACGGCTCGTCCGGCTACTTCGATCGCTCGCTCGACGCGTACGGCCAGGCCGGCCGCCCGTGCCGCCGCTGCGGCACGCCGATCCGCCGCGAGGCCTTCATGAACCGGTCGTCGTTCTCGTGTCCCCGCTGCCAGCCGCGGCCCCGCACGATGCTGGCGCGGACACGCTGACCACCAGTCTCAGACGACCCGGAATCGGCCCAGGAAGATGCCGCTCGGGAACGCCTGGGTCTTGACCGGCTCCAGCTCGGTATGCGTGTCGCCGAACAGACGCGTACCAGCCCCGAGGACGACCGGCAGGACGGTGAGCTGGTAGGCGTCCACGAGGCCGGCGCCGGCGAGCTGCCGGACCAGGTCGCCGCTGCCCAGGACGATGAGGTCGTGCTCGCCCTCCGCCTTGAGTGCCCGCACCGCCTCGACGGCGTCACCGTCGAGGCGCACCGAGTTCGGGTGCGGAAGGGGGTCGGTGAGCGTGCGGGACGCCACGTACTTGGTGGTCTTCCGGAGGATCTCGGTGAACGGGTTGGGCTCCGGTGTCGACAGCCAGTGGCCGACGAGGTCGAGGTATGTGCGCCGGCCGAACAGCATCTCCGCGGAGCCGCCGGTGTCGCCGAGGGCCGCCTGCACGGCTTCCGGGTCGCGGCTGAGGATGTCGGACGCCCAGCCGCCGTAGGGGAACCCGCCTCGCTCGTCCTCGTCGGGTCGGCCCGGAGCCTGCATCACTCCGTCCAGCGAGAGGTTCTCGACCACCACGACGTTGCGCATCGCGCCAGCCTAGAAGGGAGGCCGGACGTCGAGGCCTGATCCGGCGGTTAGCATCGTCGCCGTGACGGAGTCGCTGAGCCCGCTGAACCTGCCCGAGCCCTCCGCCGCCGAGGAGTGGCTCGACGCGCGGGCGCGAGGTGACCTCGACCAGGCCCGCGACCTCGTCGCCGCGATCAAGGGCGACCGGCCGATCGATGCCGCCGACCTGATGGCCCGTTGGAACGACGTCAGTCTCGCCATCGCCAACGTCGCGTCCGTCGCGTCGCTGTTCAGCGAGGTCCACCCTCTCGAAGCGGTGCGTTCGCGGGGTGAGGCGGCGATGCAGGAGGTCCAGAAGCTCGACACCGATCTCAGTCTCGACCGCGATCTGTACGAGGTGTTCGCGGCCGTCGACGGCTCCGGCCTGGACGCGACGGCGAGGCGGCTGCTCGACAAGACCCTGCTCGACTTCCGCCGCGGAGGCGTCGACAAGGACGACGCAACCCGGGGTCGCGTCAAGGAGCTGTCCGAGCGGGCCATCCTCGTCGGCCAGGAGTTCAGCAAGAACATCCGCGACGACGTCCGCAGCGTCAAGGTCACGCCCGACAAGCTCGAGGGGATGCCGCAGGACTGGATCGACGCCCATGCCGTCGACGCGGACGGGCTGGTCACGCTGACCACCGACTACCCAGACGTCGTCCCGTTCTCGACCTACGGCCGCGACCGCGAAACCCGGCGGGCGCTGCGCATGGAGTTCCTCAACCGGGCGTGGCCGGCCAACGACGCGCTGCTCACCGAGCTCTTCGAGATCCGGCGCGAGCACGCGGGGCTCCTCGGCTACCGCGACTGGGCGGAGTACGACGCCGAGGTCAAGATGATCAAGCACGGTGCCGCGATCCCGGAGTTCATCGACCGGATCGCCGACGCGGCGCTCGAGTCGGGGCAGCGGGACCGTCAGGTCGTTCTCGACCGGATGCGGCAGGACTTCCCGGACGCCGAGACGATCGACGCGTCGGACCTGGCCTTCTACGCCGAGGCGGTCCGCCGGGAGCAGCTCGACGTCGACGCGCAGAGGGTGCGCACTTACTTCGACTTCCCAGCGGTACGCCGTGGCCTCCTCGACGTCACCGGCCGTCTCTTCGGGCTGACCTACCGGCCCGCGGAGGACGCCGTCCTCTGGGACGAGGCGGTCGCTGCCTACGACGTCTACCTCACCGACCGCGACGAGCACCTCGGCCGCATCTACCTCGACCTGCACCCCCGCGAAGGCAAGTTCAAGCACGCGGCGCAGTTCGACCTGGTCCGCGGCCTCAAGGACCGACAGCTGGCCGAGGGGGTCCTCGTCTGCAACTTCCCGCGCGGCCTCATGGAGCACTCCGACGTCACGACGCTGTTCCACGAGTTCGGTCATCTCGTGCACCACGTGCTGGCTGGTCGCGGCGAGTGGGTGCGGTTCTCCGGTGTGGCGACCGAGTGGGACTTCGTCGAGGCGCCCAGCCAGATGCTCGAGGAGTGGGCGTGGGATGCGGAGGTGCTGCGCACCTTCGCGCGCAACGCGTCGGGGGAGGAGATCCCGGCCGAGCTGGTCGACAAGATGCGGCGCGCCGACGACTTCGGCAAGGGCTACAACGCGCGAACCCAGATGTTCTACGCGTCGATGTCGTACTGGTTCCACGTCGACATCCCCGACGACCTCACCGAGCGAACCCGGGAGCTGCAGACCCGCTACAGCCTGTTTCCCTACATCGAGGGCACGCACATGCCGGCGTCGTTCGGCCATCTCGAGGGCTACGGCTCCGGCTACTACACGTACATGTGGTCGCTGGTCATCGCCAAAGACCTCTTCAGCGCCTTCGACCGGGCGAACATGTTCGACCCGACCGTCGCCGGCCGGTACCGCGACCGGATCCTCGCCCGGGGCGGTCAGCAGGACGCTGCCGACCTCGTCGAGGACTTCCTCGGCCGCCCCTACACCTTCGACGCGTATGCGGCGTGGCTGGCGGAGTAGGGCCTCTACGTGGCCCGGCGGTAGTTTTCGGCCCTAGGCGGCCGCCGCCCATCGGAGCTGGACATGGTCCCGGCTCGCGCAGCACCAGCAGGAGTCTTCGGACCACATGCCGACCCACGCAACGGCGCACGCAGAGCACGTGAGCCACTGCGTGTACTCACGCGCGGGCTCAGCCGGCGCGGGAGCCGTTGAGTCCGTGGGCCTCTCGACGTCCATGTCGGGAGGAGAGGGACCGGGGTGGTGGCGATACACCATGGCCTCCGGCATTCCGAGGCGTGGCGCTCACGGGCCTTTGAGCTCCTTGAGCACGACCGCCTGACCCGTGTGCCGGGTGCTCAGCTCGGCCATCGCGGCGCGGATCGTCTTGGCGAAGAGATGCGTGCCGGAGAGTCCCGGGTGGACCTTGTCCGACTGCAGCAGCGTGAGGTTCGCCCGGATGGCGGCGTTCCAGTCGGCGACGATGACGTTGGGGCGCGCCGAGGCGACCCGGGCCAACGTTGCGTTCGCCTCGTCGATCCACATCGACTTGGGGTTGTAGAGGTTGACCAGCACGACCATGCGGTCCGGCCCCAGCACGTCGAGCGCGCGGACCACGGTGTCCTCGGTGACGCCGGCGTTCGTGCCGAAGGCCAGGACCACCGACCGCCGCGTGTCGGCACCGCGGGCCGTGACCGCGGCGAGGCCGTCGCTCCATCGGCGGTTCGACTTGGCATCCTGGCGCACCCCGGGGAAGTAGTAGTCGATGGCCTGCTTCGTCGTCGCGACGAGTGAGTCGCCGAACACGTCGACCTGGTCGCCGCTCGGCATGGACCAGTCCTGAGCCGGACTACCTGCGGCCGGCGCCGCGGGGACGCTCGGGGTGGGGGCGGGGACCGGTCCCTGCTCCTGGGCCGCGGCCGGACTCGTATCGCTAGTGGTCTCGGCGATGGCTTGTTCGGTGTCGCTGCGGGTCGGGGCGGTCATGACGACGAGGACGCAGGCGGCGACGGCCACCACCGACGCGGCCGCCGCCATCCGGGGCGCTCCTGACACACCGGAGCTCATCGACTGCCACGCCATCCGCCCACACTCCCGGAACCCCCACACCCGGATCGGCGCCTCGACGAACCGGTACGACAGGTCGGCCAGGGCGACGGTGACGAGAACGCACCAGATCGCACTGACGATGTGCTGAAAGGTGCCCGGCGCCGTCCGCATGTCTTGGCCGATGATGACGATCACCGGCCAGTGCCACAGGTAGATGGCGTACGACCGGCGCCCGATCCACGTCATCGGCTCGGCGCACAGCAGCGTCCGCCAGCGGGAGTCTTCCGGGAAGGACGACCACTCGGTATGCGCACCCGCGCCGGCCGGCTGCCCTACCGGCAGCAGCGCCGCCACCAGCACGACGGTCGCCACGCAGGCGAGGGCCAGACCACCTCGGAAGGTCAGCGGCGAGTCCTCCCGCAGGACCCAGAACAGGACCGCAAGCACGAGGAGGGCCGTCCCGAGGACCGGACGACGGACGGCCAGCCACACCGACGCATACCGGGTCTGCCGGATGGAGGTCGCCGACACGGCGGTCCACGAGGCGTACCCGAAGGCCAGGGCCGCTCCGAGCATCAGGCCGGTGACGTGGGTGTCGGTGCCGTAGTAGACCCGCGTGGCGTCGTCGTCGGGGACGAACCACAGCGCCATCAGCGCCGTCGAGAGCACGGCGAGACCCAGCGTCAGGCCGACCGACACGGCCAGGCGCCGGCGCACCGCCACGGTCGTCATCAGCGCGGCCACGACCAGCGGCCAGGCGAGATAGAACTGCTCCTCAACCGCCAGCGACCAGAAGTTCATGAACAGCTGCGGTGAGGTCTGGTCGAAGTAGCTGGAACCGGCCGCGATCTCCACCCAGTTCGTCGAGAAGGTCAGGGCGCCCAGGAGCTGGCGGTCGATGTGGACCACAAGGTCGTGATGGGCGATCCGGGCAGCCAGGGTGCTGACGACGACGCAGACGACGAGGGCCGGCAGGAGGCGCCGGGCGCGACGGCTCCAAAACCGGCCGAACGCGATGCGACCACGGCCCAGCGCCTCACGCTGAAGGAGCGTCGTGATGAGGAACCCG